>JAYRLJ010000274.1:0-4502 GCA_041905305.1 Hylemonella sp.
GGCTTGTAGCTGGAGAGGTTCTCGCCGAAAGCCAGCATCCATGGGTGATCCAGGTAGAACTGCTGGCGACCGGTCAGGGTGCGCCACGGAATCAACTCGTGCACATTGGTGTAGCCGGCGTTGTAGGACACGGTCTCGCTCTCGATGCCGCTCCAGGTCGGGCTGGAGATGATCTTGCGCGGCTGGGCCTGGATGTCGCGGAAGCGGATCTTCTCGTCCTCGCGGTACAGGGCCAGGTGGGTGTGATCGCGGCCAGTCTGCTTGCCCAGGGCTTCCCAGGCCTTCACGGCCACGTGCCCGTTGGTTTCCGGCGCCAGCTGCAGCACCACCTCGCAGGCGTCGATATCGGTCTCGATCTTCGGCATGCCGCAGGTGGCGCCTTCGGTCCGCACCACGCCGTTGAGTTCGCCCAGCTGCTTGACCTCGGCCTGGGTGTTCCAGGCGATGCCCTTGCCGCCGTTGCCCACCTTGCCCATCAGCGGCCCCAGGGCCGTGAAGCGCTTGTACAGGTTGGGGTAGTCACGCTCGACCACCATCATGTTAGGGGCGGTCTTGCCGGGGATCAGGTCACACTCGCCCTTTTTCCATTCCTTCACCTCGAAGGGCTGGGCCAGTTCGGCCGGACTGTCGTGCATCAGTGGGCTGAGAACCATCTCGCGCTCCACGCCGAGGTGGCCGACGCAGAGTTCGCTCACCTTCTTGGCGAAGCCCTTGTAGATCTCCCAGTCGCTCTTGCTCTGCCAGGCCGGGTCCACCGCAGTGGACAGCGGGTGGATGAAGGGGTGCATGTCGCTGGTGTTGAGGTCGTTCTTCTCGTACCAAGTGGCGGTGGGCAGCACGATGTCGGAGTACAGGCAGGTCGTGCTCATGCGGAAGTCCAGCGTGACCAGCAGGTCCAGCTTGCCTTCGGGTGCCTGCTCGTGCCACACCACTTCCTCCGGCTTGGCCTCGTCCTTGCCCAGGTCTTTGCCCTGCACGCCGTGGCTGGTGCCCAGCAGGTGCTTGAGGAAATACTCATGACCCTTGCCGGACGAGCCCAGGATGTTGGAGCGCCAGACGAACATGTTGCGCGGCCAGTTGGCCGGGTGGTCCGGGTCCTCGCAGCTCATCTTCAGGCTGCCGTCCTTGAGTGCCTTGATGGTGTAGTCCTTCGGATCCATGCCCGCGGCCACCGCGTCCTTCACCACCTGCATCGGGTTGGTCTGCAGCTGCGGTGCGCTGGGCAGCCAGCCCATGCGCTCGGCGCGCACGTTGTAGTCGATCATGCTGCCGCCGAAGGCCTTCTTGTCGGCCAGCGGCGAGATCACCTCGCTCATGGTCAGCTTCTCATAGCGCCACTGGTCGGTGTGGGCGTAGAAGAAGCTGGTGCTGTTCTGCTGGCGCGGCGGGCGGACCCAGTCCAGCGCGAAGGCCAGCGCGGTCCAGCCGGTCTGCGGGCGCAGCTTCTCCTGGCCCACGTAGTGCGCCCAGCCGCCACCGCTCTTGCCGATGCAGCCGCACAGCATCAGCATGTTGATGATGCCGCGGTAGTTCATGTCGCTGTGGTACCAGTGGTTCATGGCCGCGCCGATGATGACCATGGACTTGCCCTCGGTCTTGTCGGCGTTCTCGGCGAACTGGCGCGCCACGGTGATGAGCTGTTGGCGTGGCACACCGGTGATCTTTTCCTGCCAGGCCGGGGTGTAAGGGGTGTCGTCGTCAAAGCTGTTGGCGGCGACTTCACCCGGCAGGCCACGGGCAATACCGAAGTTGGCGGCCTGCAGGTCGAACACGGTGGCCACCAGCGCCTCGCGCTTGTCGCCTTCCTTGCCGAGCGCGATGCGCGTCACCGGCACGGTGCGCACCATCACATTGCTGCTGCCGGCACCGGCGGTGTTGTTCGGGAAGTGCTCGTGCTCAATGCCGCCAAAGTAGGGGAAGCCCACCTTGGCCGTCTGCGGGCTGGCGTTGCCTTCCATGGCGGACAGCTTGAGCTTGACCTCGCTGCCGTGCCGCGCTTCCTTGGCCTCCAGGTTCCACTGGCCGGCGTCGGCACGGCCATCCGGGCCCCAGCGGAACCCGATGGCGCCTTGCGGCAGCACGACCTTGCCGCTCTCGTCAAAGGCCACCGTCTTCCACTCCGGGTTGTTGGCTTGGCCGAGCTTGCCGTTGAAGTCGCTGGCGCGCACATAGCGGTCGGGCACCAGGATGGTCTCGCCGCTCGGGGTCTGCTGCTCCTTGAGCATGACGAGCATCGGCAGGTCGGTGTAGCGGCGGGCGTAGTTGTCGAAGTAGGCGCTGGGCTTGTCGAAGTAGAACTCCTTCATGATGACGTGGCCCATGGCCATGGCCATCGCCGCGTCGGTGCCCTGCTTGGGGTGCATCCAGATGTCGGCCAGCTTGGAGATCTCGGCGTAGTCCGGCGTCACGGCCACGGTCTTGGCGCCCTTGTAGCGCACTTCGGTGAAGAAGTGGGCGTCCGGGGTGCGCGTCTGCGGCACGTTGGAGCCCCAGGCGATGATGTAGGTGGAGTTGTACCAGTCGGCCGATTCGGGCACGTCGGTCTGCTCGCCCCAGATCTGCGGGCTGGCCGGTGGCAGGTCGCAGTACCAATCATAGAAGCTCATGCACACGCCACCCAACAGCGACAGGTAGCGGCTGCCGGCGGCATAGCTGATCATGGACATGGCCGGAATCGGCGAGAAGCCGATCACGCGGTCGGCACCGTGTTTCTTGACGGTGTAGATGTTCGCCGCTGCGACCATTTCGTTGACCTCGTCCCAGCTGGAGCGCACGAAGCCACCCAGACCGCGCACGCTCTGGTATTCCTTGCGCTTGGCGTTGTTGGAGGCAATCGACTCCCAAGCCTCCACCGGGCCGTGGGTCAGGCGGGCTTCACGCCAGAGCTTGAGCAGGCGACCGCGCACCATCGGGTACTTCACCCGGTTGGCCGAATACAGGTACCAGCTGTAGCTGGCGCCGCGGGCACAGCCGCGCGGCTCGTGGTTGGGCATGTCCCAGCGCGTGCGCGGGTAGTCGGTCTGCTGGGTTTCCCAGGTGACGATGCCGCCCTTGACGTAGATCTTCCACGAGCAGGAGCCCGTGCAGTTCACGCCGTGGGTGGAACGCACGATCTTGTCGTGCGCCCAGCGGTTGCGGTAGGCGTCTTCCCAGGTCCGGTCTTCGCCGGTGGTGACGCCGTGGTCGTTGGCGAACGACTCCTTGGGTTGCGAGAAATAGCTCAGTCGGTCGAGAAAATGGCTCATGTCAGCCTCCTGGTAGTTCGTTGTGGTGTTCAGGGGTTCTTCACGTAGGCGTTGGCGCGCAGGTAGAACCACCAGTTCAGCACCAGGCACAGGGCGTAGAAGACGGCAAAGCCGTAGAACGCGAACTGCGGCGTGCCGGCCTTGATCTGGGCGCCGATCACCACCGGGGCGACGAAGGCGCCGTAAGCGGCAATGGCCGAGGTCCAGCCCAGCACCGGGCCGGCCTGCTGGCGGTCGAAGATCACGGCGATGGTGCGGAAGGTCGAGCCGTTGCCGATGCCGGTGGCGGTGAACAGCACCACGAACAGCACCATGAAGGTGGTGAAGTACTGCTCGGGCGTGGCCGACTGGTAGGCCTGCAGCATGATGTAGCCCACCGCGGCCGAGGCCACCACCATCACGGCCGAGATGATCTGCGTGACGATGGAGCCGCCCACCTTGTCCGAAATCCAGCCGCCGATGGGGCGCACCGCAGCGCCGACGAAGGGGCCGATCCAGGCGTAGGTCAGCGCGCTGGGGGCGTTGGGGTTCTTGGCGTGAACCCAGGCGTTGGTGGCCGCGTCAAACACGTGTGTGCTGCCGAAGATCACCGTGATGGACAGCGGCAGCGCCATCGAGAAGCCGATGAAGGAGCCGAAGGTCACGATGTACAGCGCCGTCATCGACCAGGTGTGCTTGTCCTTGAAGATGGCGAACTGCTTGGCAATGTTCTCCTTCATCGGCCCGAAGGCGGCCAGCTTCATGGTGAACAGCGTGGCCACGATGATCAGTGGCATGGCCACCCACATGTTCAGCAGGCCCAGGCCGGTGGGGGCTGGCAGGTAGAGGTACAGCCCCACCCCGGCTGGCACGAAGGACAGCGTGTACAGCCAGATGATCTTGAGGAAGGCGCCGAGGGTGCTGCCGATCTCGGGTGAGACGGTCTTCAGGTTGTTCATGCCGAACCAGCACAGCACCGACAGCGGCACCAGCGAGATCAGCCAGGCAAAGCCGGCGTTCTGGATGTAGGTCGGTGTGCCAGCGGCAATCTTGCCGAAGATCCAGCCGCTGTCCTTCACCAGCGTCATGGCCTCGCCACCGAAGGGGCCGAACAGGCTCATGGTCATGACCAGCGGGATGACGATCTGCATCGTCGTCACGCCGAAGTTGCCCAGGCCGGCGTTCAGACCCAGTGCGGTGCCCTGCAGGCGCTTGGGGAAGAAGGTGCCGATGTTGGACATGCTGGAGGCGAAGTTGCCGCCGCCCACGCCTGACCAC
>JAYRLJ010000275.1:0-4463 GCA_041905305.1 Hylemonella sp.
CACGAAGATCGTGCCCATGAGCACGGTCTCCACCTCCAGTTCCACGCCCTGATCGAGCAGCGGCTGCCACGGCGTGGCCAGGCGGTCGAAGTTGGTGATGGACTGGGCGGCGAACAGGCCCACCAGCGCGTTCCACGGCAGCAGCCAGGGGGCGGTCCACTTCAGGCCGGTGACGACGATGCGCGCGCCGGGTTTGAGGTGGCTCAGCACGTGCGCCACCGCCTGCGGGCTTTGCAGGATGTCGTGTACCAGGTGGAAGAAGGCGGCGTCAGCCTGCACGGGCAGCGGGGCGGCCTCTACCTCCGTGCACAGCAGTTCCACGTTGTTCCAGCCTTCCACTTGCACGCGGCTGCGTGCCAGCGCCACCATCTCAGGGCACTGGTCCACCGCCACCACGCGCCCCTGCGGGCCCACGGCCTGCTGCAGCAGCGCCAGGCTCATGCCGGTGCCACAGCCGAGGTCGAGCACGCACTGGCCTGGCTGCAACTGCAGCCGCTCGATGGCATGGCGGCGGATGAATTCGTAGGGCGCGAGCTGCAGGTCGTAGCTGTAGGCGCGCAGGCGGTACATGGCACGGGCGGCGTCGTGGCCGCGGGCCTGGGCTGAGTCGTAGCGCATGGTCCCTCCCCTTGTGTGTGGGAGGCGCCGGCTAGCCGAACAAGGCTTTCACATCGATGCTGGAGTGGCGCCCAACGGCATCGTACTCCTTCGCCAGCCAGGCGTCAGCACAGCTGCGGCCCTGCGTGCGCAGCAGGTCGAGGAAGGGGCCGTAGGCCAGCAGCTTGGTGTCGCTGCGTTGCAGGGCGGCGACGTCGCTGGTGTCGATCATGTGGAAACGCATGCGCCGCAGCCGACGCTGCAGCCGGCCCAGCGCCAGCCAGGGTGGGCCGGTGAACTCGGCGGCGTGGGCGTACAACTGCATCTCGCGCATGAAATGGGCGCTGAAACCGAGTTCGGCAATGCGCGTCTCGATCTCGGCCGCGGTATGGGGCGTGCCGGGGCGCAGCAACGGGTTGAGCAGCACCAGCAGCACATCGCGCGCGTGGCAGTCGTGGTAGAGCGGAAACACCGCCGGGTTGGCACTGTAGCCACCATCCCAATAGGGTTCGCCGTCGATCTGCACCGTATGGTGCAGCTTGGGCAGGCAGGCCGAGGCCAGCAGCATGTCCACCGTCAGCTCGTGCTCGCGAAACAGCCGCAGCTTGCCGCTGCCGGCATGGGTGGCGCCGACGAAGAGCTTGAACGGGCTGTGCGCGCGCAGTTGCGCAAAGTCGATCTGCGCCAGCAGCAGGTCGCGCAGGGGGTTGAGCATAAGCGGGTTGAGCTGGGCCGGCGAAAACTGCCCAGCCCAGAGCGACAGCAGCCGCGCCGCGGGCGACAGTCCGATCTCGCCGCCCTGCCCTTGCGCCAGCCAGGGCCAGGGCATGTGCTGCGCCACGCCCTCCCAGAACGCCGCCAGTGCCTGGCGCGCCCCCTCCCGCCCGCCGCGGCGCCAGCCTTCGGCCAGCACCACCGCGTTCATGGCGCCGGCACTGCTGCCGCTCAGGCCGTCGAAGGTCAGCCGGCCGTCGGCCAGCAGCGCGTCCAGCACGCCCCAGGTGAAGGCGCCATGCGCGCCGCCGCCTTGCAGAGCCAAGCTGATTCTCCCCGAATAGCTATAAAACATATAGCACCTCCCGCTCGTGGACCAAGGGCCGAGGTCCGAAATGTCTTATAGCAAAGGAGGATGACAGCCGGCTGCCACGCGGCGAATCAGAGCCGAGCGCGACCCTAACCGCCGGCCAGGTTCTTGAAGACGTAGCGTGCCAGTGCGGCCCAGAAGTCCCCGCCGGCGTGCTCACGCGCCAAGCGGGCGATATCGGCATAGCCCTTGTGCAGGATGACGGCCATGATCAGCACCAGCCCGAGAATGGCCACGACCTGCAACGCGGTCTTGAACAGCGCCTCGCCGCGCGTGCTCATGGCGCCACCTGGGCGCCGTGCTCGCGCAGCAGTTCACGCAGCACCGAACGGTGGCAGTGCGCCTCGTCTTCGCAGTAGCAGCCGACCGAGAAATGGCTCTGCTGCGACAGCGCGGCCAGCAGCGCCAACGCATGGCTGGCCTCGGGCGTGGCCATTTCCTTGCGGTAACGCTTGACGAAGGCGCTCCACTGCGCCGGCGTGGTGGCCTCCTGGCCCAACTTCATGGTCTCCACGCTGGGCGCGAGGTTGGGGAACCAGACGTCGTACCAGTTCTGGCGCGCAAATTCGCTCTTGGGCACGCCGCGCGGCGGCCGGCGCACGATGCCGATGCGCGTACCTTCATCGGGCAGGCGCGGTGTGCCAAGGCGGACGATGTGGACGGTCATGGCAATCCTCGGATGGTCTTGGAGGGCGGGGTATCAGCCGCCGCGCTTGAGCATGGCGGCAACCAGTACGGCGATGGCGGAGATGACGGCCACCGACAGCGCCACCAGATTGGTCAGGGTCTGGCGGCGGTTGTTGTCGCGCAGCTCACTCACAAAGCGCGATTCCTCGCGTTCGATGGACACCATCTGCGTCAGTGTGTTGATCAGCATGCCGATTTCTTCCGGCGTCAGGGGCAGCGATTCATGCGCGCCAGTGACGGGATGGGTATGCCGGCGGGCATAGCGCAGGTGGACAGTGAAGCAGCGCTCGCCGTTCTTGCGGTTGGCCGACTCGCGGAAGAAGCAAGGATAAGCGCCGAGCACCCGCTCGATCTCATGGCGGTCCATGGCCAGGCTGCCGGCGATCTCGGATGGCGTGCGCGATTGCCAGCGCTCATGGGCGCCCAGGTGCGTGATGAGCGCACACAGGATCTGGAAGTCGGCCGAAAACGACGCTGCGGCGGTCTGACTCATTTCACCTCCCTGGCCCGGTGCGTGGGCGGGCCGCACCGTGCGGTTGCACGGCACACACACCGCCCTGCTGCTCTCATGCTAACGCCGGGTCACGTTGCAGTAAATGTGCGTGCACTGTACCGGCCTTCAGGTGGCGGTACAGCGTGAGGCCCAGCGGCGTGAGTTGCTCTTCAGTCCAGGCGCGCGGTGCCTCCAGGTAGAGGTAGCCGCCTGGTGTCAGCACGCGCACGGCGGCCTGTAGCGCAGCGTCGAACAGGTTGGCGTCGAACGGCGGGTCGAGCAGGATCAGGTCGGCGCTGGCCGGTGGCAGTTGCTTGAGTGCGGTTATGCCGTCGCCGCGCTGCACCTGCACGGCGTCGGCTTTGAGTTGCTCCTTGATCTTTTTCAGCTGGGCCACCAGCGCGGCGTCCTGCTCGACGAGGGTGACGGCACTGGCACCGCGCGAGGCAGCCTCGAAGCCCAGCGCACCCGTGCCGGCAAAGGCGTCGACGCAGCGCCACTGGGTGAGGTCTTGCCCGAGCCAGTTGAACAGGGTCTCGCGCACGCGGTCGGGCGTGGGGCGCAGGCCGGGCTTGTCGGCCACCGGTAGCTTGCTGCGTTTCCACTGGCCGCCGATGATGCGCACCTCGCCGGCGGCGCTGCGCGCAGGCGCGCGCGCCGGAGCGGCCTTCTTGGCGGCGGGCCGGTTCATGGCTGGCCTCCCACCACCACCGTGACCATGCGTTCGGGCTGCAGTTTGCGGGCAAAGGCGGCCTTGATGTCGGCCACCGTCACGCGCGCCACCTGCTGCGTCCAGCTGTCGAGGTAGTCCAGCGGCAGGCCGTGCCAGGCGATGTTGGCCACGTTGTCGAGCAGCTTGCGGTTGCTGTCGATACGCAGCGCAAAGCCGCCGATCAGGTTGTCCTTGGCGGCCTGCAGTTCGGCCGCGCTCGGGCCTTCGGCCACGAAGCGGCGCACCACCTCCTGCGCCACCTGCACGGCCTGCGCTGCCTGGTCGGGCCGGGTCTGCAGGCCGAGCGTGAAAGCGCCGGCGTGCAGGCCGGGGTTGAAGTAGCTGTAGACGCTGTAGCTCAGGCCGCGTTTCTCGCGCACCTCGGTGGTCAAGCGCGAGACGAAGCCGCCGCCGCCCAGGACGTAGTTGCCCACAGTGAGGGCAAAGAAGTCGGGATCGGTACGCTTGAAGCCGGGCTGGCCGATCAGCACATGGGCTTGCGCCGAGTCGAAGGCGATGCGCCGCTGCACCGCGGCGGCCAGCGGCTGCACTTCGGGCACGGCCGGTTGCGCCGCGCAGCCGTCGGTGGGCAGGCGGGCCAGCAGCTGGCTCACCAGCGCCTCGGCCTGCGCGCGCGAGACGGCTCCGACGATGCTCACGCGTGCCTGACAGGCACGCACAGCGCGCGCATGCAGGGCCTGCAGATCGGCCACGCTGATGCGCGCCAGCGTTTCCTCCGTCATCTCCTCGCCATAGGGGTGCGCGCCGTAGACGGCCTGGTTGAAAGCGCGCGCGGCCACGGTGGCGGGCCGGGTGTTGGCCTCGCGGATGGCCGCAGCCAGGCGCTCGCGTTCGCGCGCCCACACCGCCTCGGGGAAGGCGGGTTCGGC
>JAYRLJ010000276.1:0-4455 GCA_041905305.1 Hylemonella sp.
CCAAGTACGAGGACCACGGTGAGATCCTCAAGTGGCTGATGCTGGACAACGTGCCGGGCAGCTACCCCTACACCGCCGGCACCTTCGCCTTCAAGCGCGAGAACGAAGACCCGACGCGCATGTTTGCGGGCGAGGGCGATCCTTTCCGTACCAACCGCCGCTTCAAGCTGCTGTCCGAGGGCATGCCGGCCAAGCGCCTGTCCACCGCGTTCGATTCCGTCACGCTCTACGGTAGCGACCCGGATCCGCGGCCTGACATCTACGGCAAGGTCGGCAACTCGGGGGTGAGCATTGCCACGCTCGACGACATGAAGGTGCTGTACGGCGGCTTTGACCTCTGCAACCCGGCCACTTCGGTGAGCATGACCATCAACGGCCCGGCGCCCACCATCCTGGCCATGTTCATGAACACGGCCATCGACCAGAACCTGGAGAAGTTCAGGTGCGACAACGGCCGCGACCCCACCGACACCGAGATCGAGAAGATCCGTGAGTGGGTGCTGGAAAACGTGCGCGGCACGGTACAGGCCGACATCCTGAAGGAAGACCAGGGTCAGAACACCTGCATCTTCTCCACCGAGTTCTCGCTCAAGGTCATGGGCGACATTGCCGAGTACTTCGTGCACAACCGGGTGCGCAATTTCTACTCGGTGTCGATCTCGGGCTACCACATCGCCGAAGCCGGCGCCAACCCGATCAGCCAGCTCGCCTTCACGCTCTCCAACGGCTTCACGCTGGTGGAGGCGTATCTCGCGCGTGGCATGCACATCGACGACTTTGCGCCCAACCTGTCGTTCTTCTTCAGCAACGGCATGGACCCGGAGTACACCGTGATGGGCCGCGTGGCGCGCCGCATCTGGGCCGTGGCCATGAAGGAGAAATACGGCGCCAACGAGCGCAGCCAGAAGCTGAAGTACCACATCCAGACGTCAGGCCGCAGCCTGCACGCGCAGGAGATCCAGTTCAACGACATCCGCACCACGCTGCAGGCGCTGATTGCGATCTACGACAACTGCAACTCGCTGCACACCAATGCCTTCGACGAGGCCATCACCACGCCGACGGAAGACTCGGTGCGCCGGGCCATGGCCATCCAGCTCATCATCAACCGCGAGTGGGGGCTGGCCAAGAACGAGAACCCGAACCAGGGCGCCTTCATCATCGAGGAGCTGACCGAACTGGTGGAGGAAGCCGTGCTGGCGGAGTTCGAGCGCATCAGCGAGCGCGGCGGCGTGCTCGGCGCCATGGAGACCGGCTACCAGCGGGGCCGGATTCAGGACGAGTCCATGCACTACGAGATGCTCAAACACACTGGCGAGCTGCCCATCATCGGCGTCAATACCTTCCGCAATCCGCATGGCGACGCCGTGCTGGAGAAGCTGGAACTGGCGCGTTCGACCGAAGAGGAAAAGAAGAGCCAGCTGCAGCGCCTGAACGACTTCCACGCCCGCCATGCGGCCGAGGCGCCGCGGCAACTGCAACGCCTGCAGCAGGCGGTGATCGAGAACCGCAACGTGTTCGAGGTGTTGATGGATGCCGTGCGGGTCTGCTCGCTGGGACAGATCACCAGCGCCTTGTTCGAAGTCGGCGGGCAATACCGCCGCAGCATGTAAGCGCCAGGTCCGGGCACGTTTGTAAGCGCTGCCTGGGCCAGACGTTCAGGTTCGGCTGGCGGGCGCTGCGATCGGCAGCGGCGGAATCAGGCGGCCCTGCGCCAGCAGCCACAGCGTGCGCAACAGCAGATAGGCGATCACGGTCGAGGCCAGTGCCAGTGCGGCGCCGGCCACGGCCGGCGGCCAGCCGCCACGACGCACCACTTCGACGACGCCAGCAGCGAAGGCGGCTACCGGGAACGAGAACGACCAGAAGCCGATGGCGAAGGGAACCTGGCGCCACCATTTGTAGCGCGCCAGCACAGCCACCAGCGGCCCGGCGGCTATGCCCAGCCCGATGATCAGCACTTCTCCCGGCAGTTGCGGCCACAGGGTGGCCACGGTCAGTGTGCCCACGGTGGCCGGTGCCAGCTCGAGGCCGATGGTGGGGCGCAGCGCCTCGGGCATGGCCCCCTCGAACAGGCGGTTGAGCACGCGCACTTCCAGCAGCGCCCAGCTCACCAGGCCCATGCCCAAGAGCAGGGCCGCCCAGCCCGGATAGCCCAGCGTCTGCAGCGCCATGGCGCCCACGTAGCCGCCGGCCACCGGCGGGATATAGAGCACGGGGGTCACGGCCCCGGCGCGAAGCGTTGGTGATGATGGCCACGATGCGGATGGCGATCACGCCCTGCAGCGCCAGGGCGGCCAGCAGGAAAAGCAGCCAGCCCACGTGGCCGGGGCGGCCGAAGTAGCTGATGCACAGCAGAAACGACACGGGAATCAGCGCCATCAGCGATCCGGCCAGCGGATGGGTGAATTCGGCGGCCACGGCCTGCGGATGGCGCAGGCCCTTGAGCAGATAGCCCAGCAGCAGCACGGCCAGCAGCAGCAGTGCGGCGCCAGCCAGCAGGTCGCCGACGGTGAGGGAATTCGACCAGCCGAACTGGGCGGAGCGGCGCCAGGCGCCACCCAAGGCAAACAGACCGACCGGGATGGCAAACAGGCCGACGGGAAAGCGGGGAAGCCAGGTCAACTTGATCATGGCTGCGATGCTAGCAGCCCGGGTGCGGGCTTCATGGGGTGCACGTCGTCACGCGGCGGCCGCTGGCGGCGGCGTTCGACGGCCAGGCCGGCTCAGAGGTCGAGGTCGTCGTCTTCGCTGTCGACCAGGGCGGCGTCGTTGCAGACGTTGCGCGCCTTGGCGTAGGGGATCAGCGGCTTGTCGAGCGGGCGCAGCTGGCGGCGGCGCAGGCCGCGCAGCGACTGGGAGCGCTCCATGGCCTGGAGCACGGTTTCCGGCTCCATCATCAGGCTGAAAGGATTGAGTGAAATGGCATTGGTACGCATGGTTTTTTCCCGCTTCACACCGATCTCTGGTGTGGTGAGTCAACTGTAGACAAACGGGGTTGGGAATTTAAGTCGGCGGCAGGCGCGACCGCGTGTAGGAACTTGTCCGACAAGGGGGTCGGGCAATACGCCGTGAAATGCTGTTCAGCGCTCAGGCGGGCACAGGCAGGGCGACGGCCTGCTCAGCCTGCCAGCGGGCCAGGAAGGCATCCCCGGCCACCGGGGCACCAAACAGGAAGCCCTGGACCTGCTCACAGCCGAGCCGGCGCAGGAACTCAAACTGCTCGACCGTCTCCACGCCTTCGGCCACGGCGCTGAGGTCCAGGCTGTGCGAAATGGCCACCATGGCCTGGACGATGGCTTCGTCGCTGCGGTTGCGGCCGATGCCGGCGATGAAGGCGCAGTCGATCTTGAGCGTCTGCACCGGCAGCTTGCGCAGGTAGGACAGGGATGAGTAGGCCGTACCGAAGTCGTCGAGCGCGAGCTGCACGCCCAGGGCGCGCAGGTCGTCCAGCATGGCGAAGGCGTCCTCGACGTCCATGACGACGGATTCGGTGATTTCCAGCTCCAGCCGGTGCGGTGCGATGCCGGTTTCCCGCATGACATTGCGCAGCAACTCAGGGAAATTGCCGCGCTCGAGCTGTTTGACCGAGAGGTTGATCGACACCACCGGCACATGCAGGCCGGCGGCATCCCAGGCGGCGACCTGGCGGCAGGATTCGCACAGCACCCAGAAGCCCAGGTCGATGATGAAGCCGGTTTCCTCGGCCAGCGGAATGAAGCGCGCCGGCGGCACCTCGCCCAGCTCGGCGCTGTGCCAGCGCAGCAGGGCCTCGGCGCCGAGCAACTGGCCGCTCTGCACATCGATCTTGGGCTGGAAGTGAACGCTCAGTTCCCGCGTCAGGATGGCATCGCGCAGCAGGCTTTCCAGCTGGATGCGCTCCTGCGCCGAGGCGGTCATCTCGCTGGTGTAGAAGTGGCTGCGGTTGCGCCCGTGCGCCTTGGCCTGGTACATGGCCGCATCGGCCTTGCGTACCAGCACATCGACGTCCATGCCGTCCAGTGGTGCCTGGCTGATGCCGATGCTGGCCGACAGGTAGAGCTGGTTATCGCCGACGCTGAACGGCTCGCGAAACAGCTCCAGCAGCTGGTCGGCCACTTCCAGGGCCGTGGCCGGGCCGGCGATGTGTTCCAGGATGCAGATGAACTCGTCGCCGCCCAGGCGTGCCAGGGTGTCGCCAGGCCGGATGCAGGACTCCAGCCGGCGTGTGACCGACGCCAGCAGGGTATCGCCGACGGAGTGGCCCAGCGTGTCGTTGACGTCCTTGAAGTGATCGAGATCGATGAACAGCACGGCCAATTGCCCACCCTCCGCGCTGAGTTGCTGCAGGCTGCGTGACAGACGCTCCTTGAACAGCAGCCGGTTGGGCAGGTCGGTCAGTGGGTCGTGGTGGGCCAGGTAGTCCAGGCGCTGCTCGGCGTGGCGGCGCACCGCGATCTCGTTCTCCAGGTCGCG
>JAYRLJ010000277.1:0-4452 GCA_041905305.1 Hylemonella sp.
GATGGGCGTCAGGATGACCTGCTTGCCGGCGTAAAGGTCCGGGTCTGCGTGCTCGACGCCAGACACTTCCTTGCCGGCAATCGGATGCGCGGGCACAAAAGAACCGACTTGGTCGCGCAGGGCACGGCGCCCGGCGTCGATGACGTCGCGTTTGGTAGAGCCGACGTCCATGATCAGCATCTGCGGCGTGACCAGATGCCGGATGGCCTTGAAGGTGGCTTCGGTGGCGGCCACCGGCACGGCGACCAGCACGATGTCGGCGCCCGAGACGGCCAGCAGGGCTGACGGCGCCTCGACGTCGATCACCCCTAGCTGGCGAGCCCGCTCGGTGGTGGAGGGCGACTTGCTGTAGCCAACCACACGTTTGACGAGGCCGGCGCGCTTGAGCGCCAGCGCGAAGGAGCCCCCCATCAGGCCGCAGCCGATCAGTCCGAGTTGCTCGAACATCATTCAGCGACCGGGTAGGTGCCCAGTACCTTGTAGAAGGCGCACAGGCCTTGCAACTCCTGCAGCGCCGCCGCGACATGGGGCTGCGACAGATGGCCCTGGATATCGATGTAGAAGTAGTACTCCCACTGGCCCGAGCGCGCCGGGCGCGACTCGAAGCGGGTCATGGACACGCCGTGCTTTTTCAGCGGCACCAGCAGGTCATGCACGGCACCAGGACGGTTGGGTACCGAGACGATCAGGCTGACACAGTCCTTGCCCGAGGCGTCCGGTGTCGGCATGGTCTGCGGCAGGCAAACCACGGCGAAACGGGTGCGGTTGTAGGCGTCGTCCTGGATCGCGTGGGCCACCACGTGCAGGCCGAATTCGCTGCCCGCGCGTTCGCTGGCGATGCCGGCCCAGGCCGGGTTGGTGGCGGCCAGGCGCGCACCTTCGGCGTTGCTCGACGCCGCATGGCGCTCGGCGTGCGGCAGGTGTGTGTTGAGCCAGTTCTGACATTGGGCCAGGGCCTGGGGGTGGGCGTAGACGGCTTCAATGCCTTCGAGCGTATCGTTCAGCCGCAGCAGGTTGTGGCGCACCAGCAGGCTGGTCTCGCCGATCACGTGCAGCGGTGAATTCAGGAACAGGTCGAGCGATCGCGACACCATGCCCTCAGTGGAGTTCTCCATCGGCACTACGCCATACTGGGCGCTGCCGGCGGCGGTGGCACGGAACACCTCATCGATGCTGCCGCAGGGCATGCGCTCGATGCTGGAGCCGAAGAACTGCAGCGCTGCCTGTTCGCTGAAGGTGCCGGCCGGGCCGAGGTAGGCCACTCGTTGCGGCGCCTCCAGGGCTCGGCAAGCCGACATGATCTCGCGCCAGATGGTGGCGACGCTGTCGCGTTTGAGTGGCCCCGGGTTGACGGCCTGAAGGCCGGCGATGACCTGGGCTTCGCGCTCCGGGCGGAAGACGACGGAGCCCTCCACGCGCTTGATCTCGCCTACCTCGTGTGCCAGGGCGGCGCGGCGGTTGAGCAGGGCGAGCAACTCCTGGTCCAGGGCGTCGATCTGGGTGCGCAGTTCGGGAAGGGTCTTGGCCATGGGCGTGACAGTGCGGGCTCTCAGGCCTGAGTGCGTTGGAATTCTTGCATGTAGTCCACCAGCGCTTGCACGCCTTCAAGCGGCATGGCGTTGTAGATGCTGGCGCGCATGCCGCCGACCGACTTGTGGCCCTTGAGTTGCAGCAGGCCGGCGGCCTTGGCGCCAGCCAGGAAGGCATCGTTGCGCGACTCGTCACGCAGGAAGAAAGGCACGTTCATGCGCGAGCGACAGGCTGGGTCGACCTTGTTGACGTAGAACTGCGAACCATCGATGTAGTCGTACAGCAGCCGTGCCTTGGCGATATTGCGCGCCTCAATGGCGGGCACGCCGCCCTGGCGCTTGAGCCATTGGAAAATCAGGCCGGCCATGTAGATGGCGTAGGTTGGCGGCGTGTTGAACATGGAGTCGTTCTCGGCCACCGTCTTGTAGTCAAAGGCGCTTGGGCAGCCGGGCAGGGCATGCCCCAGCAGGTCTTCGCGCACGATTACCAACGTCAGGCCGGCCGGCCCGATGTTCTTCTGCGCGCCACCGAAAGCCAGGCCGACGCGCGACCAATCCACCGGGCGCGACGCCACCTGGGATGAGAAGTCGATCACCAGCGGCGCGTTCGAGCCCAGGGCCTTCAGGTCGGGCAGTTCATGGAATTCGACGCCGTGGATGGTTTCGTTGGAGCAGATGTGGACGTAGCTGGCGTCGGCACTCAGCTTCCAGCTTGACGCCGACGGAATGTGGGTGAAGCCGTTGGCTTCATCCGTCGCGGCAATATTCACCTGTCCATACCGGCGGGCTTCTTTCTGCGACTTCTGGCTCCAGGTTCCCGTCAGGACGAAATCCATGGCGCCGCCGCGCGAGAGGTTGAGCGGCACGATGGCGTTCTCCGCCAAGCCGCCGCCCTGCATGAACAGGATGCGGAAGTTCTGCGGCACCGCCAGCAGTTCGCGCAGGTCAGCCTGCGCCTGCTCATAGATGGAAATGAATTCCTTGCCGCGGTGGCTCATTTCCATTACGCCCATGCCGCTGCCATGCCAGTCCAGCATTTCACTGGCGGCGAGCTGTAGCACCTCGGGCGCAATGGTGGCCGGGCCGGCCGAGAAGTTGTAGGGACGTGCCATCAGGCTTCATCTCCCTCAACGGTTTCACCCTCGCTGTCGCCGGCATTGGCATCGTTCTCCACGATGCGCTGCAGGCCGCTGAGCTTGGACCCTTCGTCCAGACTGATCAGCGTCACGCCCTGCGTGGCGCGGCCAAGCTCACGGATCTCGGCGACACGGGTGCGCACCAGCACGCCTCGGTCGGTGATCAGCATGATCTCGTCATCAGCATGTACCAGGGTGGCGGCCACGACCTTGCCGTTACGCTCGCTCTGCTGGATGGCGATCATGCCCTTGGTGCCGCGGCCATGACGGGTGTATTCGGTGATGCTGGTGCGTTTGCCGTAGCCGTTCTCGGTGGCGGTCAGCACGCTCTGCTGCTCGTCTTCGGCCACCAGCATGGCGATCACGCTCTGGCCTTCCTCCAGCATCATGCCGCGCACCCCGCGGGCATTGCGGCCCATGGGTCGCACGTCGTTTTCGTCGAAGCGCACGGCCTTGCCGCCGTCGGAGAACAGCATGACATCATGCTGGCCATCGGTCAGCGCGGCGCCAATCAGGTAGTCGCCCTCGTCCAGGTCGACCGCGATGATGCCGGCCTTGCGCGGGTTGCTGAATTCATCGAGCGCCGTCTTCTTGACCGTGCCCATCGAGGTCGCCATGAAGACATAGTGGTCGGCCGGGAAGCTGCGGTTGTCGCCGGTCAGCGGCAGCACCACAGTGATCTTCTCGCCTTCGGCCAGCGGGAACATGTTGACAATGGGGCGGCCGCGCGAGCCGCGCGAGCCGGCCGGCACTTCCCAGACCTTGAGCCAGTACAGGCGGCCACGGTTGGAGAAGCACAGGATGTAGTCGTGCGTGTTGGCGATGAAGAGCTGGTCGATCCAGTCGTCTTCCTTGGTGGCTGTGGCCTGCTTGCCGCGGCCACCGCGCTTTTGCGCCCGGTACTCGCCCAGGGGCTGGCTCTTGATGTAGCCGGAATGGCTGAGCGTCACCACCATGTCGGTCGGGGTGATCAGGTCTTCGGTGGCGAGGTCCTGGGCGTTGTGCTCGACCTCGCTGCGGCGCGCGCCGAGCTTGCTCTGACCGAATTCCTGCTTGATGGCGCCGAGTTCCTCGCTGATGATGACCGAGACGCGCTCCGGCTTGGCCAGGATGTCGAGCAGATCCTCGATCTCGGCCATGACGTCCTTGTACTCGGCCACGATCTTGTCCTGCTCCAGGCCGGTCAGGCGCTGCAGGCGCATTTGGAGGATTTCCTGCGCCTGCGTCTCGGACAGGCGGTACAGGCCGTCGGAACCCATGCCGTAGCTCTTCTCCAGGGCTTCCGGGCGGTAGTCGTCGGCGTTGACCACGCCGCCGTCGGCGCGGGTACGGGTGAGCATCTCGCGTACCAGCTTGCTGTCCCAGGGCTTGCTCATCAGCTCGGCCTTGGCCACCGGCGGGGTGGGGGCGTTGCGGATGATGGCGATGAAGTCGTCAATGTTGGCCAGGGCGACCGCCAAGCCTTCGAGCACGTGGCCCCGCTCGCGCGCCTTGCGCAGGTTATAGACGGTGCGCCGGGTCACCACTTCGCGGCGGTGGTCCAGGAAGACACCGATCAGGTCCTTCAGGTTGCACAGCTTGGGCTGGCCGTTGACCAGCGCCACCATGTTCATGCCAAAGGTGTCTTGCAGTTGGGTCTGCTTGTACAGGTTGTTGAGCACCACCTCGGGCACTTCGCCGCGCTTGAGCTCGATCACCACCCGCATGCCGGACTTGTCGGACTCGTCCTGGATGTGGCTGATGCCCTCGATCTTCTTCTCGTGCACCAGCTCGGCCATGCGCTCCAG
>JAYRLJ010000278.1:0-4425 GCA_041905305.1 Hylemonella sp.
CTTCGGCGGCTGCACCTTCTGCTCGATCACCGAGCACGAAGGGCGCATCATCCAGAGCCGTTCGGAAGACTCGGTGATCCACGAGATCGAGGAGATCCGCGACAAGGTGAGCGGCTTCACCGGCGTTATCTCCGACCTGGGCGGCCCGACCGCCAACATGTACCGCATCGGCTGCAAGTCGCCCGAGATCGAGGCTGCCTGCCGCAAGCCCAGCTGCGTCTACCCCGGCATCTGCCAGAACCTGAACACCGACCACAGCGCGCTCATCCACATGTACCGGCGAGCCCGCGCGCTCAAGGGCGTGAAAAAGATCCTGATCGGCTCGGGCCTGCGTTACGACCTGGCGGTGAAGTCGCCCGAGTACGTGAAGGAGCTGGTGCAGCACCACGTGGGCGGCTACCTGAAGATCGCCCCAGAGCACACCGAGCAGGGCCCGCTGTCCAAGATGATGAAGCCGGGTATCGGCAGCTATGACAAGTTCAAGCAGATGTTCGAGAAGTACAGCGAAGAGGCGGGCAAGAAGCAGTTCCTGATTCCCTACTTCATCGCCGCGCACCCGGGTACCCGCGACGAGGACATGATGAACCTGGCGCTGTGGCTGAAGAAGAACGGCTTTCGCGCCGATCAGGTACAGACTTTTTATCCCAGCCCCATGGCCACGGCCACGGCGATGTACCACACCGGCCTGAACACGCTCAAGGGCATCCACCGCGATAGCCGTGCCGAGAAGGTCGACATCGTGCGCGGCGAGAAGCGCCGACGGCTGCACAAGGCCTTCCTGCGCTACCACGACCCGAACAACTGGCCGCTGCTGCGTGAGGCGCTGAAGGCCATGGGCCGCGCTGACCTGATCGGCAACGGCAAGCAGCACCTGGTGCCGACCTTCCAACCCATGACCGACGGCGGCTACCAGAGTGCGCGGCGCAAGAACAGCACGCCAGCCCCAGGCGCAAAGGTGGCGCCGACAGCCGCCGGCAAGGCTCCGGCCAAGGGACGGCTGTTGACCCAGCACACCGGCCTGCCGCCGCGCAACACCGGTGCCGCCGCACGCAGCGGCAAGCCGGCGCGCAAACCACGCTGAGTTATTAAGAGCCTTTTGGGTTGGTGGCCCAAAGCGCATCAGCGCAAGCTGCTATGACTTTGGTAGCGTGTGCAGAGGGATGTCGCGGCTGACGGCCAGTCGCTCCAGCTGTCGCCGGGTTTGGGTCAGGAAGAAGGCCGCCATGGCGCGTTGCGTTGCCGGGGCCATCATACTGCGCACGTTACTGTCCGGTACGCCGGCGGCCTGGCACAGGGCTGCGGCGAAATGCGGCTCCAGCGCCGCCACCGCCACCCGCCCATCCTTGCAGGCGTAGACGCGGTAGCCGGCATGCGCGCCGCCGACAGCGCCGGTGGGCTGAGTCAGTCCCCAGCGCCGTGGCAGCGCCAACCAGGCGGCGGCGTCGGCCAGCGCCACCTCCATGAACACACCTTGGCCCTTGCGCTCGCGCTGCAGCAGGGCCTGCAACACCGCTTCACTGGCCATCAGCGCTCCGCCCATGTCGGCGAACAGTGACGCTGGCAGTTCCAGGCCGGTCACGAGGTCGTGCTCCGCCTGGTAGGTCAGGTCATGGCCGGGCTCTTCGGCCCGTTCCCCCGCCGCGCCGACGATGGCGACCTGGCAGAGCTGGGGATGGCGCTTGTGCAGGGCTGCCCAGTCCAGGCCGAGTTTCGCCAGGGCAGACGGGCGGAATGAGGTCAGCAGCACGTCGGCCTGGGCGAGTTCCCGCTGCAGACGCTGCTGACCCGCGGGCTGCTTGAGGTCGACGGCGAGCACACGGATGCCCTGGTGCATCTCGGCATACGCCTCGGCGCGGTAGTGCTGCATCGGGTCACCCTGGGGCGGCTCCACTTTGACGCAGCGCGCGCCCATGGCCTTGCAACGCCGCAGGGCGGCGGGGCCCGGCAGGTTCAGGCTGAGGCTGAGGATGCGGCGGCCTTGCAAGGGGAGGATTTTGCGCATATTTCTTGTTAAAAATGATAAATATGATTAAAATAAATTCACTCTTTCAACAACTGACCACCGTCCGCCAAGCCAGAGCTCCCTGAGCACATTTTGACCACTATAGCCCTGGCGGACGCAGGAGCCGACGCATGACGCCGACACCGGAGACAAACACCCCCCACGCAGTTGCGAACCGCAGCCTGGCGTTCACCGAGCCGTCGGCGGCCTTGGCGCAGCTGCAGCGCTACGCCGACGACCTCAAGCACCTGATGCGGGAGAAAGATGATGCCCTGGCGCAGATCGAGCAGGCGCACCTGCATTCGCTCACCGTGCTGGCCCGGGCGGCGGAGTACCGCGACGACGAAACCGGCATCCACATGGAGCGCGTGGGCGCCCTGGCAGAGATGCTGGCGCGCTTGCTCGGCTACACAGACCGGGAGGCCCGAACCCTCAGGCTGGCGGCGCCGATGCACGACATTGGCAAGATTGCCATTCCCGACCAGGTGCTGAAAAAGCCGGGCCAGTACACCTTGGCCGAGCGCGCCATCATGAACAACCACACCGTGATCGGCGCTGAGATCATCGGGAAATCGGATGTGCCGCTCTTTGCCATGGCGGCCGACGTCGCTCTGAACCACCACGAAAACTGGGACGGCTCCGGTTACCCCTTCGGCTTTGCCGGCGAGCAGATTCCCTGGTGCGGGCGTGTTGTCGCCATCATCGACTTCTTCGATGCACTGACCATGAACCGGGTCTACCGCAAGGCCATGAGCGACGAGCGCGCCGCCGAAATGCTGCGGGAGCAGCGCGGGCGTAAGTTCGATCCCGAGATGCTCGACGTCTTTCTGGCCCATCTGGCCGACTTTGCCGACTTGCGCGACAGCCTGAACAACGGTGCCGCCATGGCGGCGTTTGCCGGCCGGGACTGAATTTGCCCGAGTGCAGGCGGCGGCATGCGGTGCTGCTTGAGGGGCTATCCGTCGAGCGATGGCAGCCGCCTGGCGCGGGGCCGTTACATCCGTGCAGGTTGTGAATGCTGAATGTGGATATAGAATCGCGCGAGCAATCCAAAGCTAAAAACATCAAATATGAGAAAAATCTCTGCCAATGATGAACTCATGACCACTCGTGAGGCAGGTGAGGCATTGGGGGTTGCGGTGCGGACGGTTCAGTTGTGGGTCGAGTCCGGTGTGCTGCCGGCCTGGCGCACCGCCGGGGGTCATCGCCGCATCGCGCGCAGCGCCGTGGAAAAACTGATCGCCGAGCGTTCCCAGGTGATCGGGCAGCCATCGTTGTCGAACGAGGCCTCCGCATCCAAGGCGCATCCTTGCAAGCTGCTGGTGGTGGAAGACGATGCCGACCTGCTCAACCTGTTCTCCATGGTGGTGGAGGGCTGGGACTTCCCGGTCGAACTCACCACGGCGGTCAACGGCTTTGAGGGGTTGGTGCGCATCGGCCAGCTGCGTCCCGACATGGTGGTGACTGACCTCAACATGCCGGGCATGGACGGCTTTCAGATGGTGCGCTCGCTCAAGAAGCCGGGCTCCGGCTTCGAGGACCTGAATCTGGTGGTGGTCACGGCGCTGAGCCCTGGCGACATCGTCGACCGCGGCGGCCTGCCGGCCGACGTCAAGGTGTTCCAGAAACCAGTGCCGTTCGCCGAGATCGAGGCGCTGGCGCGTCAGCACGCCGCGGCCTGACGCCCGTCAGACCCGATGGCGGCGAGGGCCCTTCAGCCCGCTGGCGTTGCCGGGATCGCGACTTCTGTGGTCAGCGGCAACCACAGGCGTACCGTGGTGCCGACACCGAATTCACTCTCGATTTCCACGCTGCCGTGGTGCAGTTCCGCGATTTCCTTCACCAGGCTCAGGCCCAGGCCGGTGCCCGGAATGTTGCCGGTGGTGTCGGCACGGTAGAAACGCTCGAAAGCACGTGTCAGCTGCTCTGGCTTCATGCCGATGCCTTGGTCGCTGACGGCCAGTACCGCATGGTCGCTGCCGTTGCGCGGGCGTACCTGAACTGACAGTCTGACTTGGCCGCCATCGGGCGAGTACTTGAAGGCATTGCTCAACACGTTGTTGAGGGCCAGTTGCATTTTTTCGGGGTCTATCAGCACCTGGACATCGGGGATGATGTCCACGCTCACCTGGCGGTCGGTGTCCTTGAGCATCAAGCCCTTGACGCTGTGCTGCACCAGTTCCCGCAGGGGGTGGGGGGCGATGTTCAGGTCAAGGCCACGCCGCGACTCAATGCGCGCCAGGTCCAGCAACTCGTTGATCATCTTGACCAGCAGGCCGGACTGGCGGTGGATGGTCTGCAGCATGTCCGCCTGCCGCTCCTCACTGAACTTGCGGCGCAGCAGCAGTTCGGTGAAACCGAAGATACTGACCATTGGTGTGCGTAATTCGTGCGCCGCCGAGGCCAGGAACTCGCTCTTCATG
>JAYRLJ010000279.1:0-4425 GCA_041905305.1 Hylemonella sp.
TGTAGGCCACAGTCTTCTCAGCCAGCGGCTGGAACAGGGCGGACTGCAGGGCCAGCAACTCCTGGGCGTCTTTGACGCTCAGGACCGACTGGACTTGGTTCGCGGCATCCGCCAATGCGGCGCGCGAGGCGGTCATGTTCAGTTCAACCAGCTTTTCCACGCCTTCAAAGGCTTTGCTGGTCAAGCCAAACAGCGTTTCAACGTTGGCTTTGTGGGAGGCCATGACTTGTTCGACGGTCAACATACAAATCTCCTTGAAGGTGAGCTGACAATAAATGTTGCGGTGCAACATGGCTCGAATTATAGGGAGGCCATAGCGCGATGCAAGCATTATTTGTTGCATTGCAGCAAATTAGAGGTGAGCCCCTAATTGAGGGAGGGCCAGATGGGTTGGGCGTTGAGGCCAGAATCGGTTCATGCAGGCGTTCTATTCCGACCATTTTGTGTTGCCGCTGCCGGCGGGGCATCGTTTTCCCATGGCCAAGTACGCCCTGCTGCGGCAGCGGCTGGCTGACGAATTTCCACTCCTGATGTTGCGTGAGGCACCTCGGGCCAGTGATGGTGAACTGGCCCTGGTCCACGCCCCGTCCTACATCGCTGCCTTGGAGGCGGGCACGATCGACCCCCAGGCCATGCGAGAGATCGGCTTTCCCTGGAGCGCGGCCATGGTCGAGCGCTCCCGGCGCTCGGCTGGAGCCTCGGTCGCAGCGGCCCGTGTTGCGCTGGCCGAGGGCGTGGCGGCTAATCTGGCGGGTGGCACCCACCACGCCTACGGTGACAAGGGGGGTGGCTTTTGCGTTTTCAACGACGCCGCGGTGGCTGCCCGGCTGATGCAGGCGGAATGGAGCCGGCAGCACCGGCGAGCCTTGCGGGTGGCCGTCATCGACCTCGATGTGCACCAAGGCAATGGCACGGCCCACATCTTCCGGCACGACGACAGCGTCTTCACCCTGTCGCTGCACGGGGAGAAGAACTTTCCTTTTCGCAAGGAGACCGGTGATCTGGATGTGGCCTTGCCCGACGGCTGTGGCGACGTCGCCTATCTGCAGGCACTGGAGCACGCGCTGGAGGCCTTGAGCCACCGATTCGAGCCGGGGCTGGTGATCTACCTGGCCGGTGCCGATCCGCATGAGGGCGATCGGCTCGGGCGCCTGAGGCTGAGCTACGACGGCATGGAGGCACGCGACCGGCGTGTCTTTGACTGGTGCTGGCAACGCCGCATCCCCCTGGCGCTGGCCATGGCCGGTGGCTATGGTGTGAAGATCGAAGACACGGTGCAGGTGCAGGTCAACACCTACCGGGTGGCCATCGACTACTGGCGCCGCTGGCAAACCCTCAGCGCCTGAGCGCGGCAGGCTGGCAAAATCAGCTCCCAGCATGAATGACAAAACAGAAAAGAAGAGACCCGAGAGACGCAGCGCCTACCCAGCCTTTCGCAGTATCACGACGCGCTGGATGGACAACGATGTCTATGGCCATGTCAATAACGTCGTCTACTACAGCTGGTTCGATACGGCCGTCAATGCCTGGCTGATCGAGCAGGGCGCGCTGGACATCCATGGCGGTGAGACGATCGGTCTGGTGATCGAAACCCAGTGCAACTACTTTGCCCCCTTGGCGTTCCCGCAGACGATCGAGGCCGGCATCCGGGTCGCGCATCTGGGCACTTCCAGCGTGCGTTACGAAGTCGGCCTGTTTGCCCAGGGGGCGGACGAGGCCGCGGCCCAAGGGCATTTCGTCCATGTTTACGTGGATCGGCAGACGCGCCGGCCGGTCCCGCTGCCCCCACAACTCAGAGCCGTATTGGAGACCCTTGCATGATCAAGATGTCCGTGGATGACGCCATCAACTCGCGCATGTCAACGCGCGCCTTCACCTCGCAGGCGGTGCCGCGCGACCTGATTGTCGAACTGCTGCAACTGGCCAGCCGGGCGCCCTCCGGCACCAATACCCAGCCCTGGAAGGTCTATGTGCTGCAGGGTGCCAGCCGGGATGCCCTGGTGGAGAAGGTCTGTGCTGCGCATGATGCGCAGCGTGCCGATCCGGCGCTGGCGGCAGAGTACCGCGAGGAATACGACTACTACCCGGAGCAATGGGTCAGCCCCTATATCGACCGACGGCGCGAGAACGGTTGGGGGCTTTACGGCCTGCTGGGTATCGGCAAAGGGGACAAGGACAAAATGCATGCGCAGCACCAGCGCAACTTCCGCTTCTTCGATGCACCGGTGGGCGTGATGTTCACGGTCGACCGCGTCATGGGCCGCGGCTCGCTGCTGGACTACGGCATGTTCCTGCAAAGCCTGATGTTGGCAGCGCGTGCGCGTGGTCTGCATACCTGCCCGCAGGCGGCCTGGAACGGCTACGCGAAGATCATCCTGCCGCACATCGGTGCTGGCGCCAACGAAATGCTGGTCTGTGGCATGGCGCTCGGCTATGCCGACGAAACGCAGATCGTCAACACCTTCCACACGCCCCGCGTGCCGGTGGCCGAGTTCACGCGCTGGCTCGCTTGACACGAGGAGACAACCATGAAAATCACTCGTTGGAGCTTGCTGCTGGGGGCGCTGGTGGTCTGGCCGGGGCTCGCCGCGGCGGCCGAACTCGACGGCGGCCAGCTGTCGGTGCTGTGGGGTGTGCCGTTTGCCGGCATTCTGCTGTCGATTGCCTTGATGCCCTTGCTGGCACCGATGTTCTGGCATCACCACTTCGGCAAGGTGGCCGCAGCCTGGGCGCTGGCCTTTCTGTTGCCGTTTGCCGTGACGTTCGGTGCCGGCGTGGCGGCGGTCAGTTTCGTGCATGCCCTGCTGGCCGAGTACATCCCCTTCATCATTTTGCTGACGGCCCTGTTCACGGTGGCAGGGGGGATCTACATCCGCGGCAACCTGCATGGCAGCCCTGGCCTCAATACGGCGATCCTGGCCATCGGGGCGGTGCTGGCCAGCTTCATGGGGACCACGGGGGCCTCTATGCTGATGATCCGTCCGCTGATCCGTGCCAATGACAACCGCCGCCACAAGGCCCACGTGGTGGTGTTCTTCATCTTCATCGTCTCCAATGCCGGCGGGTCGCTCACGCCGCTGGGGGATCCACCGCTCTTTCTCGGCTTTCTCAAAGGGGTGGATTTCTTCTGGACGTTGAGCCACATCTTCCCCGAGACCCTGTTCCTGGTCGGTAGCCTGCTGCTGCTGTTCTACCTGATGGACAGCTGGTACTACCACAGGCGCGAGGAAATCCTGCCGGTGGACCCGACACCGGACAGTCGCAGCATCGGCTTCAATGGTGCTGCCAACTTCTGGCTGCTCGGCGCCATCGTGGGGTTGGTGCTGCTCAGCGGGTTCTGGAAATCCAGTGTGGTGTTCAACGTCCTCGGCACCGACGTTGGCTTGCCCGGGCTGGTACGGGATATCGGCCTGATTGCCGTGACGCTGATTTCGCTGAAGATCACGCCGGCAGCAGTGCATGTCGACAACCAGTTCTCCTGGGCGCCGATGCAGGAAGTCGCGAAACTGTTTGCCGGCATCTTCCTGACCCTCATTCCGGGGATCGCCAGGCTCAAGGCCGGCCTCAATGGTCCGTTTGGCGCCGTCGTGGCGGCCGTGACGCGCCCGGACGGTTCGCCCGATCCGGCCATGTACTTCTGGGCTGCTGGCGCCTTGAGTTCATTTCTGGACAACGCGCCGACCTACCTGGTGTTCTTCAATACCGCAGGCGGCGACCCCGCCGTGCTGATGACCACGCTGGCGCCCACCCTGGCTGCCATATCGGCCGGTGCCGTGTTCATGGGCGCCAACACCTACATCGGCAACGCCCCCAACCTGATGGTCAAGGCGATTGCCGAAGACCGTGGTGTGAAAATGCCCAGTTTCTTCGGTTACATGGCCTGGTCGGTGGCCATCCTGATTCCCCTGTTCATCGTCATGACCTTCATCTGGTTCCGTTGAGAAAGCAATCCATGAGCAAACCCCGCATCCTGATCGCCCGCGCTGTGTTTCCCGAAGTCATCGAGCGCCTGTCACAGCATTTCGAAGTCGAATCCAATTCGTCGGATGTCGTTTGGAGCAAGACGGAGCTGATCGCCCGGCTGCGCGACAAGGATGGCGCCTTCACCACCGGCAGCGACCGCATCGACGGCGAGGTGCTGGCGGCCTGCCCGCAGCTGAAGATCTGCGCCAACATGGCGGTCGGCTACAACAACTTTGACCTGGACGCCATGACGGCGTGCGGCGTGCTGGGCACCAACACGCCCGACGTGTTGACCGAGACCACGGCCGACTTCGGCTTCGCCTTGCTCATGGCCACCGCCCGCCGCATTGCGGAGAGCGAACATTACCTGCGTGCTGGCCTGTGGACCAAGTGGAGCTACGACATGTTCGCCGGTTCCGACATCCACGGTGCCACGCTCGGCATCCTGGGCATGGGCCGCAT
>JAYRLJ010000280.1:0-4413 GCA_041905305.1 Hylemonella sp.
CTCATCCTCGGCCTGCTGACCGACCTGCAAAAGGCCCTGCTGACGGTGGCCGAGCAGAACGTGGACGTGATCCTGCCCGGCTTCACCCACCTGCAGGTGGCGCAGCCGGTGAGCTTTGGCCACCACATGCTGGCCTATGTGGAGATGTTCGCGCGCGACGCCGAGCGCATGGCCGATGTGCGCAAGCGCACCAACCGCCTGCCGCTGGGCAGCGCGGCGCTGGCTGGCACCAGCTACCCGCTGGACCGCGAGCGCGTGGCCAAGACCCTGGGCATGGACGGCGTGTGCCAGAACAGCCTGGACGCGGTGAGCGACCGCGACTTTGCGATTGAATTCACCGCCGCCGCGTCCCTGGTGATGGTGCACATCAGCCGCTTCAGCGAAGAGCTGATTCTGTGGATGAGCCAGAACTTCGGCTTCATCAAGATCGCCGACCGCTTCACCACCGGCAGTTCCATCATGCCGCAGAAGAAGAACCCGGACGTGCCGGAACTGGCGCGTGGCAAGACCGGCCGCGTGGTCGGCCACCTGATGGGCCTGATCACCCTGATGAAGGGCCAGCCGCTGGCCTACAACAAGGACAACCAGGAAGACAAGGAGCCGCTGTTCGACACGGTGGACACGCTGAAGGACACGCTGCGCATCTTCACCGAGATGGTGGGCGGCCAGCTTAACCCCGACACCGGCAAACTCGAAGGCGGCATCACCGTCAATGCGCAGGCCATGGAGCAGGCCGCACTGAAGGGCTACGCCACCGCCACCGACCTGGCCGATTACCTGGTGAAGAAGGGCCTGCCCTTCCGCGACGCGCACGAAACCGTGGCGCACGCTGTGAAGGCCGCCATCAGCCACGCCTGCGACCTGTCGGAACTGCCACTGACCGTGCTGCAGCAGTTCAACCCGAACATCGAGAAAGACGTATACGACGTGCTGTCGCTGCGCGGCTCACTGAATGCGCGCCACACCCTGGGCGGCACCGCGCCGGCGCAGGTGAAGGCACAGATTGCCCGCCACCAACAACGCCTGGGCTGATCATGACCACTGCCACCACGCTTGAATGGACCGCTGACCTGGCGCTGGGCGACGCCCGCACCGACACCACGCACGAAGAGTTTGTGGAACTGGTCAACGCCACGGCCGCCGCCGGGCCCGAAACCCGGCTGGCCACCTACCAGGAGCTGCTGCGCCACACGGTGGAGCACTTCGCGCAGGAAGAGCGCTGGATGACGGCCTGCGGCATTCCGTCAGACTTCTGTCACTTCGGCGCGCACAAGAGCGTGCTGGAGGTGATGCGCGAGGTGGAACGCCGCGCCCTCCAGGGCGAGACAGCCTACATCGACAGCATGCTGGAAGCGCTGGTGGAATGGTTCCCGCAGCACGCCCACAGCATGGACGCTGGCCTGGTGGGCTACCTGGCTGAAAAAGGCTACGACACCGCCACCGAGACCTTCCGCGAAGGCGCGGCGCCCAACGCCGCCGCCGTGCCGTCCTGCGGCCACGAACCGGGCGAGTCCTGCGCCTGAGCCACCGCAGCCATGAGCCAGCCCATCCGTCGCATTGCCATCAGCACCGGCGGCGGTGATGCGCCCGGCCTGAATGCCGTCATCAGCTCGGTGGTGTGGGCCGCGGCCAACCGCGGCTGGGACTGCGTGGGCATTCGCGACGGCTTCAACGGCATCCTGCAGCCCGAACACTACCCGCAAGGCGGCGTGGAACGCCTCACGCGCGACCGCGTGCGCGGCATTGCCCACCTGGGCGGCACCATTCTGGGCACCACCAACAAGGGCGATCCGCTGCGCTTTCCCACCCGGCAGAGCGACGGCACGCTGGGCGCGCGCGACCGCACGGACGAAGTCGTGGATTACTTCCGGCGCGAGCAGATCGACGCGCTGGTGATTGTGGGCGGTGACGGCACCATGGCCATTGGCGAGGCGCTGCAGCGCAAGGGCCTGCGCGTGATCGGCGTGCCCAAGACCATCGACAACGACCTCGACAAGACGTTCACCACCTTTGGCTTCGACACCGCGGTGTCGTTTGCCACCGAGAGTCTGGACCGCCTGCACAGCACGGCCGAGAGCCACCAGCGCATCATGGTGGTGGAGGTGATGGGCCGCTACGCCGGCTGGATTGCACTGCACGCCGGAATCTCGGGCGGGGCGCATGCCATCCTGATGCCGGAAATTCCTTACGACCTGCAGAAGGTGGCCGCCGCGATCCGTGAGCGCGATGCCCATGGCCGCCGCTATTCGCTGGTGGTGGTGGCCGAAGGTGCTGCCCCGCTGCAGGGCGAGCGTGCGGTGCAGGCCCCGGCCGAAGTGGGCCATGCGGAACGCCTGGGTGGCATTGGCGAGCGCGTGGCGCAGCAGCTTGCCCAGCTGACCGGCAAGGATGCCCGCACCGTGGTGCTGGGCCACCTGCTGCGCGGCGGCAGCCCCACCACCTTCGACCGCCTGGCCGCCAAGCGCTTCGGCACCGCCGCCGTGCGCGGGCTGGACCAGGGCCTGAGCGGCGTGATGGTCTCGCTCTCGCACCCCAACGTGATCTACGTGCCGCTGGCAGATGTGGCTGGCCGCATGAAGTGCGTGCCGCTGGACGGCGACACGCTGCAGACCGCCCGCGACCTCGGTATCTGCCTCGGGGATTAGTTGAACACCCCCAGGCTGCGCGCACTGCGTGTCGCTACGCCACCCCCTTGCAGGGGGCAATGCCAGTGGCCCGGCGAAGCCGGTTCCACGGCATTCCACGATAGGATTGCCGCTTCGCGTCGCGCTTTTTGCAATACGCCGAAGTAACGAATAACTTTCACGGAGATTCAGATGCCCGTCATCACCAACATCGAAGACCTGCGTGTGCTGGCCAAGAAGCGTGTGCCGCGCATGTTCTACGACTACGCCGACAGCGGTTCCTGGACCGAAGGAACCTACCGCGCCAACGAGGCGGACTTCCACAAGATCAAGCTGCGCCAGCGCGTGGCGGTGAACATGGACAACCGGACCACGGCGACCAAGATGGTCGGCATCGACGTCAAGATGCCGGTGGCCATTGCGCCGGTGGGCCTGACCGGCATGCAGCATGCCGACGGCGAGATCCACGCAGCACGCGCGGCCGAGAAGTTCGGCATTCCGTTCACGCTCTCGACCATGAGCATCTGCTCGATCGAGGACATTGCCGAGAACACCAGTGCGCCGTTCTGGTTCCAGCTTTACATGATGCGCGACCGCGAGGCCATGGCGCGCATGATCCAGCGCGCCAAGGACGCCAAGTGCAGCGCCCTGGTGCTGACGTTGGACCTGCAGGTGATCGGCCAGCGCCACAAGGACCTGAAGAACGGCCTGACCGCGCCGCCGAAGCCCACGCTCACCAACATCCTGAACCTCATGACCAAGCCGCGCTGGTGCTTAGGCATGGCCGGCACCCGCCGCCACACCTTCCGCAACCTGGTAGGCCATGTGAAGGGCGTGAGCGACATGCGCTCGCTCGCATCCTGGACCAATGAGCAGTTCGACCCGCGCCTTTCGTGGCCCGACATCGCGTGGGTGAAGGAGCAGTGGGGCGGCAAGCTCATCCTCAAGGGCATCATGGACGTGGAAGACGCCCGCCTGGCGGTTGCCAGTGGCGCGGATGCCATCGTGGTGAGCAACCACGGCGGCCGCCAGCTCGACGGCGCACCGAGCAGCATCGAGGCACTGCCGGCCATCGTGGCCGAAGTGGGCAGCCAGATCGAGGTCTGGATGGACGGCGGCATCCGCAGCGGCCAGGACGTGCTGAAAGCCTGGGCCCTGGGTGCCAAGGGCACCATGATCGGCCGCGCCATGGCCTACGGCCTGGGCGCCATGGGTGAAGCCGGCGTGACCAAGGCGCTGCAGATCATCCACAAGGAACTCGACACCACCATGGCCTTCTGCGGCCATACCAACCTCAACAACGTGGACCGCAGCATCCTGCTGCCGGGCACCTACCCGACCGCCTGAGGCTGCGGCAGGCCGGCGCCGCCCGCCGGCACATCGATGTGGTTCAGCCCCCCCGGGCAGGCGGCAAAGCGCTCGGGCAACGGCTTGGCTGCCACGGCCGGGTCGCGGTCGGCATCGAACACGGCCCACAGCGGCCCCAAGCCGCCCAGCGCCAGCGGCTGGCCGTCCAGATGGGTGGCAACGACGAAGCGCTGGCGGCGCGCCTGCGCCAGGCTGAGCGGCACGGTATAGCCATCGATGGCGCGCAGCAGAAGGCTGGCCTCGCCCGCTTTCACGCCGGCGGCCTGTAGCACGTCCGTCAAGAGCGGCCCCTGCAGGGTGTGCGCTTGAGCGTCGTACTCCAGCGTAGGGCGGATCGTGACGGCCGGCAGGCGGTGCAAGGCCGGGGCGTCGAACATATGGGCCTTGTCGAAGGCAATCTGCTGCTTCACCAGCATCTGGT
>JAYRLJ010000281.1:0-4399 GCA_041905305.1 Hylemonella sp.
TGACGTTGGCGCCGATGGCGGCCTGGATCGCCACGTCGAACTGCTGGCGGCTGATGATCTCGCGCATCTTGGCGGCCACGGCACGGCCGCGGTAGGCCGCCTGGGTGCGGTGCACGATGATGGACAGGGCGTCGACCTTCTCGCCGTTGAGCAGGATGTCGACCTTCACCACGTCGGACGGCCGGTACTCCTTGAACTCGTAGTCCATGGAAGCGTAGCCGCGGCTCACGCTCTTGAGCTTGTCAAAGAAGTCCAGCACGATCTCGCCCAGCGGCAGCTCGTAGGTCAGCATCACCTGACGGCCGTGGTAGGCCATGTTGAGCTGCACGCCGCGCTTCTGGTTGGCCAGCGTCATGACCGGGCCCACGTACTCCTGGGGCATGTACAGGTGCACGGTGACGATGGGTTCGCGGATTTCCTGGATCTTGCTCTGCTCGGGCATCTTGGACGGGTTCTCCACCATGATGACTTCGCCGTCGCCCTTGACCACTTGGTAGACCACGCTGGGGGCGGTGGTGATCAGGTCCTGATCGAACCCGCGCTCCAGGCGTTCCTGCACGATCTCCATGTGCAGCAGGCCGAGGAAGCCGCAGCGGAAGCCGAAGCCCAGCGCCTGCGACACCTCGGGCTCGAAATGCAGCGACGCGTCGTTGAGCTTGAGCTTTTCCAGGCTGTCGCGCAGCGCGTCGTACTGGTTGGCCTCGGTCGGATACAGGCCGGCAAACACCTGCGGCTGGATTTCCTTGAAACCGGGCAATGCCTCGGTGGCTGGGCCCAGGTTGTTGGGCAGCTTCTTCTCCAGCGTTACGGTATCGCCCACCTTGGCGGCCGTCAGTTCCTTGATGCCGGCAATGATGTAGCCCACCTCGCCTGCCTCCAGGCTGTCACGCGGCTGGTTGGCCGGGGTGAACACGCCCAGGCTGCCGGCTTCGTACACTGCATTGGTGGCCATGAGCTTGATGCGCTCGTTCTTCTGCAGCCGGCCGTCGACCACGCGCACCAGCATCACCACGCCGACGTAGCTGTCGAACCAGCTGTCGATGATCATGGCACGCAGCGGTGCGTCCGGTTTGCCCTTGGGCGCCGGGATCTTGGCCACGATGGCTTCCAGGATGTCGTCCACGCCGAGGCCAGTCTTGGCCGAGCAGGGAATGGCGTCGGTGGCGTCGATGCCGATCACGTCCTCGATCTCTTCCTTGGCACGGTCCGGATCGGCCTGTGGCAGGTCCATCTTGTTGAGCACTGGCACCACCTCGACGCCAAGGTCGAGCGCGGTGTACCAGTTGGCCACCCTGGGAGGCGTCGACCACCAGCAGCGCACCTTCGCACGCAGACAGCGATCGGCTCACTTCATAGGAGAAGTCCACATGGCCGGGCGTGTCGATCAGATTGAGGTTGTAGACCTGGCCATCGCGGGCCTTGTATTGCAGCGCAGCGGTCTGCGCCTTGATGGTTATCCCACGCTCTTTCTCGATGTCCATCGAGTCGAGCACCTGCGCTTCCATCTCGCGTTCTTCGAGTCCGCCGCAACGCTGGATCAGACGATCGGCCAGCGTCGATTTGCCATGATCAATGTGCGCAATGATCGAAAAATTTCTGATGTGCTTCATCAACGGAAACGCTTAAGTGATTGAATTAAAACGGCGCAGAAAAGAAAAAAGGGCGCGTCGGATTGAGACGCGCCCTGAACCAACAATCTATGGCAACTGCGATAGTTGGAGCTTCATTGTAGGCAAAAAGCCTGCTCCGTACAGTCGAAAAACCAGTCGCCAAGGGTCGTTGCAGCGCGGCAACAAGCCATTTATGCACAACTTATCAACATATTTGGATGGACAGCTTCTGGACAACTTGTGGGTGATCTGTGGATCGTCCCAAGCCGTCATGACACCATCTCGTATCGTGGACTTCCGGCTTTTTTATATGCCAGTATTCGACGATCAGAAGACTCCATTCTAACCATTTTCGTTAGTTAAATTTCTAAAAGTTAGCATTCACCAACAAATAGCCGATTGGTAATCACCGCGAAAAATTTTTAAAAAATTTTTTTCCTGGCTCACCAACTGAACAAAACCCCCAAACCCGACTTGGGGTTGGGGGTTTTGGCGTCCGTCAGCGACGTTCAGCGAGCCGGACGGATCACCGCGTACTGCGCCCAGTCGCCGCGACGGAACAGCACCTGGATGGGCTTGTTCTTTTCCAGCCGTCCCAGCACCGCCTCGAAATCGCGCACATTCGTCACCTCGACATTGGCCAGCGCGAGGATGACGTCGCCCTCGCGCAGGCCGGCGCGGGCGGCCGCCTCGGTCGCGGCGTTCACCAGCACACCCCCCTTGAGCTTGAGCTCCTTCTTCTGCGCATCGCTCAGGTCGCTCACCATCAAGCCCAGGCTCTGCGCGGCGCCACTGGGACGCGGCTTGTCCTCGCGCTGCTGGGTGCGGGCCGGCTTGTCGGCCTCGACCTCGCCGATGGTGATGCTCAGCTCCTTGGCGCTGCCGCGGCGGAACACCGTGAGCGTGCTGCGCGTGCCCGGCTTGGTGTTGCCCACCAGACGCGGCAGGTCGGTGGAGCGTTCGATCGCCTTGCCGTCGAAGCGGATGATGATGTCGCCGGCCTCCACGCCCGCCTTCTCGGCCGGCGAACCGGGTTCGACGCCACGCACCAGCGCGCCCTGAGGCTTGCCCAAGCCGATGGCCTCGGCCACGTCCTTGCTGACCTGATCGATCTGCACGCCGATGCGCCCACGCGTCACGCGGCCGCTGGCGCGCAGCTGATCGCTCACGCGCATGGCCTCGTCGATCGGGATGGCAAAGGCAATGCCCATGTAGCCGCCCGAGCGGGAATAGATCTGGCTGTTGATACCCACCACCTCGCCTCGCATGTTGATCAGCGGGCCACCCGAGTTGCCGGGGTTGATGGCCACGTCGGTCTGGATGAAGGGCAGGTAGTCACCGGTGTCGCGCTGCTTGGCGCTGACGATGCCGGCCGTCACCGAGTTCTCCAGCCCGAAGGGCGAGCCGATGGCCATGACCCACTCGCCGACCTTCAGGCGGTTGACGTCGCCGATCTTCACCGCCGGCAGGCCGTTGGCCTCGATCTTCACCACCGCCACGTCGGTACGCTTGTCCGCACCGACCAGGCGCGCCTTGAACTCGCGCTTGTCGGTCAGCGTGACCAGCACCTCGTCGGCGCCGTCCACCACATGGGCATTGGTCATGATGAAACCGTCCGCCGACAGGATGAAGCCGGAGCCGACACCGCGCGGCTGCTCCTCCTGCTGCGGGGCGTTGCCCCGCGGTCCCTGCTGGCGCGGCACGTTGGGCATGGGCAGGCCGAAACGACGGAAGAACTCCAGCATGTCCTCGTCCACACCACTGCCATTGCTCGGCCGCACCGTCACCCGCTCAATGGTGCGGATGTTGACCACGGACGGCCCCACCTGCTCCACCAGATCGGTGAAATCCGGCAGGGTGCGTGTCTGCGCCGTGGCGGCCTGCAGCGGCAAGGCAGTTGCCGCGGTGACCGTCAGCACCGCCAGCAGCCAACGGCCGGAACGTCGTTTCAGGCTATCGATCTCTCGCATCATCGACCTCTCAGTAAAAACCATTTACTTGCTGCCCGCAGATGGGGCGTCATTTCCGGCGCTCAAGGCCTTGGGCAAAGGCCTGCAGCGTGGCCGCCGGCACCTCACCCACCGCGGTCAGCCACCAGCCACCATCCTGGCCCGGCCGATCGGCCAAGCGCCGCACCAACGTATGGGTGGCCCCCATGGCCATCGTGCCTTCTGCACCATGGCGGCGGCGATCAAAGGGCTCGATGAAGAGCGAAACCGACGCCAGACCGTCCGAGAAAACCCACTGCACCAGCGTGTCGGTTGCGGGCGCCGCACCGGCCGGCCGGCGGTAGCAGCTCATGGGCTTGAAGCCGGGCACCGGCTTCTTGAGCTGCCAGCCTTCGGCCGCCGCGCTGGTCTTGACCAGTTCGGTCTTCTCCAGCGTGTAGCCGTCGGTGTTGCGCATCATCTGCGTCAGCTTGTCCATGCTGACCGGGGCGTCGAGCTGCAATTCAGAGAACGCCACCTGCTCAAGCACACGCCCCTCGGCATCCAGCGTCTGCAGCTTGACCACCAGCCCGGTCTTCTTCTCGCTCCAGATGCGGTAGCCGAAACGCAGCGCGTCCTTCGGCGTCAGCTGCACCAGATCGGCCTCCAGGCCGGCCACCCGCTCGCTGCCCTGGGCGCGCGCGCTGTAGAACTGATCAATGGCGCTATCGGGCGCCTTCAGCAGGTTCGGGAACAGGCCAAGCGACTCGCGCTTTTCTGCCACTGCCACCTTGGTCTGCGGCGAGAAGGTGATGACCTCGTCGTTGCGGCGGAAGGTCGAGCGCGGCGCGCCCGAAAGCG
>JAYRLJ010000007.1:0-31478 GCA_041905305.1 Hylemonella sp.
ACCACGAGCGCCACCACCCCACCGACCAGGGCAAACGGGATGTTGACGAACACCAGCAGGGCCTGGCGCAGCGTGCCGAGGGTGGCGAACAGCAGCAGCACGATCAGCCCCAGCACCACCGGCACCACCAGCGCCAGCCGGGCCGCGGCACGCTGCTGGTTCTCGAACTGGCCCCCCCAGCTGAGGTGCACACCCGGCGGCAGCTGGATCTGGCTGGCCACGGCGGCCTTGGCCTCCGCCACAAAGCCGACCAGGTCGCGATCGCGCACATTGGCGCGCACCACCGCCATGCGTGAGCCGTTTTCGCGCTCGATCTTGACCGGGCCATCCACCACATCCAGCGTGGCCACATGGCTGAGCGGAATCGACTGACCATCGGCCAGCGGCAGGCGCAGCTGGGCGAAGGCGGCCGGCGTCATGCCCTCGGAGGCCGGTCCACGCAGCAGCAAGGGCACCCGCCGCGCGTCCACCAGCACGGAGCCGACCGGACGGCCCTCGACCATGGCACGCAGGTCGTTCTGGATCTGCTCCACCGACAGGCCAAGCCGGCCTGCCGCCACGCGGTCGATGGCCACGCGGAAGTACTGCACGCCCTCGTTCTTCACCGTGATCACGTCCTCGCTGCCGGCAATGCCCGACAACACTTTCACCGCCTGCTCGGCCAGCTGCGTCAGCTGCTGCGGGTCGCTGCCAAAGATCTTGAGTGCCACGTCACCACGCACCCCGGACAGCATCTCGGATGTGCGCATCTCGATCGGCTGCGTGAAGCTCAGGTTGACGCCGGCAAATTCAGTGCCGACCTTGCGCAGCTCGTCCAGCAACGCTTCCTTGCTGGCCATGCGCCACTCCTCACGCGGCTTGAGCACCAGGAAGCTGTCGGTCTCGTTCAGGCCCATCGGGTCCAGCCCCAGCTCGTCAGCGCCGACACGCGCCACGATGCGTTGTACCTCAGGCACCTGCGCCAGCACACGCCGCTGCAAGGCCTGGTCCATGGCCACCGAGGTCTCCAGGTTGATCGACGGCAGCTTCTCGACCTGCATGATGATGTCGCCCTCGTCGAGCGTCGGCATGAAGGACTTGCCCACCAGTGCGTACAGCCCGATGGCCAGCAGCAGCAGGCCGAGCGAGGCCCCCACCACGACGCGGGCGTGGCCCAGGGCGGCCTCCAGCACGCGGGCGTAGCGCTGCTCCAGCCAGCGCACCAGTGGCGGCGCGGCATGGTGGCCACCCTGCAGCAGGTAAGACGCCAGCACCGGAATGACCGTCAGCGACAGCAGCAGCGACGTCAGCAGGGCAAACACGATGGTGATGGCCACCGGAGCAAACAGCTTGCCTTCCAGGCCCTGCAGTGTCAGCAGCGGCACGAACACCATCATGATGATCAGCATGCCCGAAGCCACCGGCACCGCCACCTCCTGCACGGCGCGGAAGATGTCGTGCAGGCTCAGCCGGCCGGACCCGTCAGCGCCCGAACTGGGGCGCGCCTGCAGGTTCTCCACCACCACCACCGCCGCATCGACCAGCATGCCGATGGCGATCGCCAGACCGCCAAGCGACATCAGGTTGGCCGACAGGTTGAACTGACGCATCAGGATGAAGGTGCCCAGGGCCGACAGCGGCAGGATCAGTGCCACCACCAGCGCAGCGCGCACATTGCCCAGAAAGAGCAGCAGCAGCACCAGCACCAGCACGATGGCCTCCATCAGTGCCTTGGCCACGGTGTTGACTGCGCGCTCGACCAGGTGGCCGCGGTCGTAGAAGGACTGGATCGTGATGCCCGCCGGCAGCGTGGGCGCGATCGCCTCCAGCCGCGCCTTGACGTCACGCACCACTTTCTGCGCATTGGCACCACGCAGGCCCAGCACCAGGCCCTCGACGGCCTCCTCGCGCCCGTTCTGGCTGACGGCGCCATAGCGCGTCAGGCTGCCCAGACGTACCTCGGCCACGTCACCCACACGCACCGCCTGGCCACCGCGCTCCAGCACCGCGATGGCCCGCACATCCGCCAGCGTGTTGATGCTGCCGTCGCTGCGCACCAGCAGCGATTCCTCGCCCTGGCTGAGCCGGCCGGCGCCGTCGTTGCGGTTGTTGCTCTCCAGGGCAGCGCGCAGCTGCTCCAGCGACACGCGGCGTGCCGCCAGCGCCGCGACGTCGGGCACCACCTCGAACGCACGCGCATGGCCACCCAGCGAGTTGATGTCAGCCACACCGGGGATGCCGCGCAGCTGCGGGCGGATCACCGTATCGAGCACCGTGCGCTTGTCCATCAGCGACGCCGGCCCCTCCAGCGTGAACATGAACATTTCACCCAGCGGCGTGGTGATCGGCGCCAACCCGCCGGACAGACCGGCGGGCAGCTGGTCCATCACGCCGCTGAGGCGCTCGCTGACCTGCTGGCGTGCCCAGTAGATGTCGGTGCCGTCGGCAAAGTCCAGCGTGATGTCGGCAATCGCGTACTTGCTCTGCGAGCGCAGGATGGTCTGGTATGGCAGGCCCAGCAGCTCCTGCTCGATCGGAATCACCACGCGCGACTCGACCTCGGCCGGCGTCATGCCCGGTGCTTTCAGGATGATCTTGACCTGGGTGGAGGAGACGTCGGGAAAGGCGTCGATCGGCAGGTCACGGAAGGCGACCGCACCGGCGGCCACCAGGCCCAGCGTCAGCACCAGCATCAAGAGGCGCTGCGAGAGCGCAAAGGCAATCAGGCGCGACAGCATCACTGGCCCTCGGCGCCGAGGCCCAGCCAGGCGCCCTTGATGGCCGCCACGCCCTTCACTGCCACCTCGTCGCCGGCCTGCAAGCCGGCGGTGATGGTCAGCTCACTGCCGCCACCGGTGCCCAGGCTCACCGGCGCGGCCTTGAAGCCCTGGGCGCTGCGCACAAAGACATAGTGCCGCCCGCCCTGCTGCACCACGGCTGCGGCCGGCACGCTGAACGTGGCGTCGCCGCCCGCCGATCCCTGGGCACGCAGCTGCACGAACTGGTTGATGCGCAGGCAGTCCTCCCGGCCTGTCAGCTCGGCACGCAGCTGCACACCCTGCGTCGCACTGCTGAGCTGTGGCGACAGCGCCGTGATGCGCGCCGGCGTCTTGCACCCATCGACCTGCAGCGCATCGCCGACCCGCAGGCCCTGCGCCTGCTCGCGTGAGGCCTGCAACTCGATGGCCAGGCGGCCGGCGCGGGCAATCTGCGCCACCGGGCTGCCGGCGTCCAGCCGCTGGCCCGGCACGGCCAGCTGCTCAAGAATGGTGCCCGCCACCGGCGCCACCAGCGTGAGCTGCGGCGACAGGCCGGACTGCGCCTGGCCTTGCGCCAGCGCCGCTTCGCTGACACCGGCCAGGCGCAGCGCCTGGCGGCGTTCGCGCGCCGACAACAGCGCCATCTCCGCCTGGGCGCGCGACTCGTTGCGCCGGTGCTCGGACACGATGCCGTCGGCAAACAGTTGCTCGTCGCGCTGCGCCTTGCCCTGCGCGAGACGGGCCTGGGTTTCTGCCAGCAGCCATTCGCGCTGCCATTGCGCCAGCTCCGGGCTCAGGATGCGCGCCACCGGCTGGCCGGCCCGCACCACCTGCATCGGTGTCACCAGCACGCTCTGCACCACGCCGGCCAGCGGCATGCTGACGATGTCGCTCCGCTGGGCCGGCAGCACCACCGTCCCTTGCAGCACCAGCGTTGCCGCCGTGGCGGGCCGCGCCTGCACGACCACGGTGGCGACGCCGGCGCCCGCATCCAGCTTGCGGTTCCAGGGGATCTGGGACGACGGAGCCTGGGCCAGGGCCAGCCCGGACAGGCCCGCCAGACAAGACAGCAGCGCGGCGCGCGCAACAAAACGACGGGCAGAAATGGACATGGTTGATTCAGTGAGGCGCCGACGACTCTCGGCGGTGCTTAAACTCTAGCCGATCCGTCTTAAATCCCGCTTAAGAATCACCTGTCACCGCCCGGTCACGGCGGCATGGCAGACTCGTACCGCCATGCCTTGCCACCGCCCGCCGCGACTGCTGTCCCTCGCCTGCCTCGCGCTGGCCGTTGCCCCCGGCGCGGTCCGCGCGCAAGCCGTGCCTGAGGAGCCCCCCCGTCTGGCGCTGCACGGGCAGACCACCTTCGTCTGGCAGGCCAAGCCGGCCTTCCATGCCGCCTACAGCGGTGCCAACAGCCTGAGCCCGCTGGAGGAGCGCTCCTACTCCTTCACCGCCACGGTTGACCTGGGCATGCGCCTGTGGCCGGGTGCGCAGCTGCACTTCAACCCCGAGGCTGCGCTGGGCGAACCGCTGTCGCGCCTGACAGGCGTCGCGGGTCTGTCCAACGGTGAACTGGCCCGCACCTCCGGCTCAGAACTCAGCAGCTACCGCGCGCGCTTCTTCCTTCAGCAACGCTGGAATGCCGGGGGCGATACCGAGACCATCGACGCCGACTTCAATGAACTTGGTGGCACGGCCAGCGCGCGGCGCTGGACGCTCTCAGCCGGCATCTTCTCGCTGCTCGACTATTTCGACAAGAACCCCTACGCCAAGGACCCACGCAGCCAGTTCCTCAACTGGTCCTTCATGACCCACGGCGCCTGGGACTACGCCGCCGATGCGCGCGGCTACAGCCAGGGCGTCATGCTCGAATACCGCACGCCGGTCTGGACGGTGCGCGGCGCACGCGCGGCCGTGCCGGTGGAGTCCAATGGCCTGCGGCTGGACGCCAATCTGGAGCGCCGCTACGGCGACCAGCTGGAAATCGAGTCCGAGCTGCCACTGCGCCTGCCCGCCGGGCCCTTGCGCGCCAGCGTGCTGTGGTTCCGCAACCAGGCCGTGATGGGCAGCTTTGCGGAGGCCCTCGCGCTGGGCGGCACACCCGATCTGACGCGTGTACGGCGCGAACAGAGCAAGACCGGCTGGGGCCTGACCCTGCTGGCACCGCTGGGGCCGGACAGCGGGCTGTTCCTGCGCACCAACGCCAACGACGGCGGGACGGAAACCTACGCCTTCACCGAGATCGACCGCCAGACGGCCCTGGGGGCCCAGTTCACCGGCAGTGCCTGGCACCGCGGCGCCGACCGCTGGGGCGTGGCACTGGCCGTGAACGAGCTCTCCCCGACACACCGTGATTACCTGACCAGCGGCGGCCAGGGCGCTTTCCTGGGTGACGGCGCCCTCCGGTATGCGCCGGAGCAAGTCTTCGAAGCCTGGTACCGCTGGGCCCTGCCCGACTGGCGCACCCGCGCCGGCACGCTGCAGTCCGCCCTCTCGCTGGGCTGGCAACATATCCAGAACCCGGGCCACAACCAGGACCGCGGGCCGGTGCAGGTCTACTCACTGCGCTGGCACAGCGCGTTCTGACCGCGACGTCAGCGCGCAGCGGGAAAGGTCACACTGGCACACAGGCCGGGGCCGGCCGGGGCCGGATCCAGCACGAAGCCGGCATGCATCAGCGCAACGAACTTGCGCACGATCGCCAGCCCCAGGCCCGCCCCTTCCCCCACCCGGGCGGCATGCAGGCCCCGGGCACCACGCTGCAGCACCTCCAGGCGTTGCGCGGGCGTCAGGCCCGGGCCGTTGTCAATCACCGACAGCCGCACCGCGCCGTCCTCGCGTGCCAGTGCCACGGTGACCGTACTGGTCTGGCCTTGCGGCGCGCGGCCATAGCGCAGCGCGTTGTCGAGCAGGTTGCCCAGCACGCCCTCGATCAGCGCCACGCTGCCGGCCACCCAGACCGGTTCCTCCAGTCCTTGCACCCCCAGGTCGACGCCCGCCGCGTCGGCCCGCGGCAGGTAGCGCAGCACGGTCTCGCGCACCACGGCATCCAGGGCCACCGGCTCGATCTGCACTGCGGTGTCCGCCTCATCGGCCATCGCCAGGGCCAGCAACTGCTCCACCAGACGGCTGGCACGGGCCTCGCTCGCCACGATGCGCTGCAACTGCTCACGCCAGACCCGGGGCTCGGTTTGCGCCAGCCCGTACTCGGCCAAGGCCCGGATGCCAGCCAGCGGCGTGCGCAATTCGTGCGCCACGTTGCCGGAGAACTCGCGCTGCGCCTGCATGCTGTGGCTGACGCGGGCCAGCAGGGCATTGAGCGCCGCGGACAGGTGCTCAATGTCACGTGTGCTGGCATCCAGTTGCACGGGTGTCAGGTCCAGGGCGTCGCGCTGATCGACCGACTGCTGCAGCTCGCTCAGCGGCCGCAGTTCCTGCCCGATGATGCGACGCAGCCAAAACGTCAAGCCCACCAGCAACAGCAGCTGGGGCGCGACCGAATACCAGAGCACCTTGTGCAGCAGCGCGTCGCGGCTGCCCTGGGTCTGCGCCACGACGACCTCGAAATCCATCGGCTCATGGCGCCGCAACACCACGCTGCGCAAGGACTGGCCGTTGTAATGAATGTCGACGAAACGGCTGCTCGCCTCGTAACCGGCGTCGGGCACTCGCAGGCCCGGGTGGCCCGCCAGCATCGAGCCGTCGGCGCGCCGCACGGCAAAGAACATCTGTTCGCTCTGATCGAACAGCACGGCACTCACCTCGCCACGCGACAGATCAAAGGTCAGCGCCTGTCCATCCATCCGCACCCGGGCCGCCAGGGCATAGGCATCGTCGAGCAAGGCGCGGTCGAAAGCCTTTTGCGCGTAGTGGTAGGCCACCGCCACCACCACAGCCGTGCCCAGCAGCCAAGTCAAGCCCAGTGGCACCAGCACATGGCGCACCAGCTGCGCCCGCAGCGAGGGCTTGGACGCCTCCGTCGCCACAGCACCCGGTGTTGTCATGACGGCTCCTCCGCCATCGCTTCCAGCGCGTAGCCCAGGCCCCGCAAGGTCCGGATGCCAGCACCGCTGCCGGCAAGCTTCTTGCGCAGGCGGGAGATGAAAGCCTCCAGGGCGTTGTCACCCAGCGCCTCGTCGAAACTGGACAGCTTGTCCGACAGCGTGCGCTTGCTCACCACCCGCCCGGGCGGTGTCATCAGCTCCCACAGCACCTCGAACTCACGCGCCGGCAACTCCAGCGTGTGGCCCCCCAAGGCAAAGCGTCGGGCACGGCGGTCGAGCGACAGGCGCCCGACCTCGGACAGGTCGTCCGCCCCCAGGCTGCGCCGCACCAGCGCTCGCAGCCGTGCCTCGACCTCGGCCAACTCGAACGGCTTGCCCAGGTAGTCATCGGCACCCGCGTCCAGGCCGGCAATGCGTTCATCGGTGCGGTTGCGTGCCGTCAGGATAAGCACGGGCGTACGGTCACCGCGGGCCCGGGCCTCGCGCAGCACTTCCAGGCCACTGCCCTGAACAGCACCGGCCTGCGCGCTGCGTGGCAGGTTGAGATCGAGCAACACCGCGTCGAACGGCTGGACCTGCCAGTAGTGGCGCGCCTGCTCCAGTGTCTGCGCCACGTCCACGCGATGGCCGGCATCGCACAGGCTGCGCAGCATCACCTCGCTCAGAACGGTGTCGTCTTCGACCAGCAGGATTCTCATGGCATGCCTTCCTCGCAAGAGCGTCATTCGCCTTGCTGCGCATTGTCGGGCCGCGGCAAGTCAGGCCTTGGTCAGCCGCGGCTTTCGATAATCGCGCGATGAGCATACGACAGTTCCCTCTCCTCGCCGTCCTGTTGCTGGCGCTGCCGGGCCTGGCCCAGTCCCCGGCCGGCACGGCGCTGTCGCTGCAGCAGGCCCTGAGCGCCGCGCGCAGCAACCTCGACGTGGCGCTGGCGCGCAATGCGCTGGCGGCCGCGCGCGCCGACGTCGTGAGCGCAGACCGCGCCCCTTTGCCCGTGCTGACCGCCAAATTGGGCCAGATGGATGCCGAAAACGGCATCGGCGAGGGCCACTTCCTGACCGAGAAGCGTGTGGACAAATCGCTCGGCCTGGACTGGACCTGGGAGCGCGGCAACAAGCGCGCCCTGCGCACGCTGACCGCCGAACGTGCGGCCAGCGCGGCCCAAGCCGATCTGGACGACATCCGCGCCCAGCAGCAGCTGGCCACCCAGGCCGGCTTTTTTGACCTGCTGGCCGCCCAGGAACGGGCGACACAGATCGAACAGATCGCGCGCGATGCCGCGGCCCTGGCCACCAGCGCCCGCAAGCGCGTGCAGGCCGGCGATCTGGCGGCGCAGGATGCCGCGCGCACCGAGATTGAGGCCCAGCGCGCCGCCACCGAGGTCCAGCAGGCCGCGCTGGAACGCCGCCGCGCCGCACTCGCGCTGTGGCAGTCCACCGGCGTCAGCACACCGCCGGAGCAACTGCAGGCGCTGCCGGACTGGCCGGCGCTCGAGGCACCGGCGGCCAGCAGCGCGGCGCTGGACGCGTTCATCGACGAACGGCCGGAGGTGCGTGCCGCGCGCGCCCGCGTGGAGGCCGCGCAGGCGGCCTTCGACGGCAGCAATGCACTGAAGAAATCCGACATCACCTGGGGCGCGTCCTACGACCACTTCCCGGGCACCTCGAAGGCGCTGATCGAGCTGCGCATGCAGATGCCGCTGCAATGGGGCTACAGCTACCAGGGCGAAATCGCCCGCGCGGCCTCGCAGCTGTCGCAGGCGCAGGACGCACTGGAAAAGGTCCGCCGCCAGGCACGTGCCGATCTGGAGCGGCTGCGCCAGGAAGTGCTCAGCAGCGCCGAGCGGGCGCGCACTTATGACAACGACATCCTGCCACGCGCGCGCCGCGTGGCGGAGTCAGCCGAACTGGCCTACCGCAAGGGCGCCCTGTCGCTGACCGACCTGCTCGATGCCCGTCGCACTCTGCGTGCCACCCTGCTCGACGCACTGGCCGCACGCGCCGACCACGCCAAGGCTGTGACCGCCTGGCGCCTGCGCACCCAGCCCGAACGGCTGGCCGATGTCCACTGATTCCCTACTTTCATGATGCGATCCACCATGCTCCACCGCCTCCTGCCCCTCGCCGCACTCCTCGGCGCGCTGGGCCTGACCGCCTGCAAGGACACGCCGCCCCCGGCCGCCCAGGCGCCCGCCCCCATCGTGCAGGGCCAGCAACTGCGCTTTGCAGCCGGCCATCCGCAGCTCGCGCAACTGACCCTGAGCGCCGCCCGGCCGGCCGACACCGTGCTCATCGAGCTGCCGGCCCGGCTGGTCTGGAACGAGGAGCGCACGCAGCGTCTGTTCCCCGCCTTTGCGGGTCGGGTCAGCGCCATCCGGGCCGATGTCGGCCAGAGCGTCAAGCCCGGTGCCGTGCTGGCCACGCTGGCATCGCCCGAGTTCGGGCAGGCGCAGAGCGACACCGTACGCGCACAAGCCGATGCCCGCCTGACCGCCAAGGCGCTGCAGCGCCAGCGTGAGCTGTTCGAGGCCGGCATCGTGGCCCGCAAGGAGCTGGAACAGGCCGAAGCCGAGGCTGAGCGTGCCGGCGCCGAAGCGGACCGCACGCTAGCTCGCACCCGCCTGTACGGCAGCAGCCACGGCGTGGACCAGCAGCTGGCCCTGAGCGCCGGCATGGCTGGCGTGGTGGTGGAGCGCAACCTGAATCCGGGGCAGGAAATCCGTCCCGAACTGGCCGGTGCCGGCGTGCCGGCCCTGTTCGTCGTCACCGACCCTTCGACGCTGTGGGTACAGATCGATGCCCGCGAAGCCGACGTCGGCGTGGTCCAGCCGGGCGCGACGTTCACCCTGACCCTGCCGGCCCTGAACGGCCAGACCTTCGAGGGCCGGGTCATCAACGCCGCCGACTTCATCGACCCGCAGAGCCGCACCATCAAGATCCGCGGCCAGGTGGCCAACCCGCAACGCCTGCTCAAGGCCGAGATGCTGGCCAGCGCCCGCTTCGAGCGCCGTTTCACCGACGGTGTGGTCGTGCCCGCGACGGCGGTGCTGCTGCACGGCGCCGACCACCAGGTATTCGTGCAGACACGACCCGGCGTGTTCGAGCCGCGCACCGTCAAGCTGGCGCATGAAGGGGCGAAAGAGGTGGTGATTGCCAGTGGCCTGCAGGCCGGTGAGCAGGTGGTGAGCGAAAACGTGCTGCTGCTGGCCCGGATGTTCCGCATGGTCCAGTCCGAAGCCCAGGCGCCCGCGCCACACACGCCGGCTGCGGCCTCGCCGGCTGCACCGAGTGCCTCGACCCCGGCCGGAGCGACCGCACGATGAAACGCCTGATCCAGTACGCCCTCTACCAGCCGCTGTTCATCGTGCTGGGCACGCTGCTCTTCATGATGGCGGGGGTGATCGCCTTCAAGAACCTGTCGGTCGAGGCGTTTCCCGACGTCACCGACACCCAGGTCACGGTCATCGCCCTCTACCCGGGTCGGGCCGCGGAGGAGGTGGAGAAGCAGGTCACGCTGCCGATCGAGACCGCGCTGTCCGGCCTGCCCAACGCGATCCGCCTGTTCTCGCACACGCAGTTCGGGCTGTCGTTCACGGTCATCACCTATGACGACAACGCGCAGGTATCGCAGGTCCGCCAGCAGGTCAACGAGCGCCTGCGCAGCGTGGACCTGCCACCCGGGGTGGAAGCCAACATCGCGCCCAACGCCACGCCGGTCGGCGAAGTGCTGCGTTACCGCCTGCAGGGCGACGGCAAGTCCACCACCGAGTTGCGCACCCTGCAGGACTGGGTGGTCGAGCGCGCGCTGCGGCAGGTGCCCGGCATCGCGGATGTCGTCACCATGGGCGGCTACATCAAGCAGTACGAGGTGCAGCCCGACCTGGACAAGCTGCGCGCCTACAAGCTGAGCTTCCAGAGCCTGCTCGACGCACTGGGACGCGGCAATTCGAATGCCGGCGGCAGCTACGTCGCGCAGGGCGTGCAGCAGTACGCGATTCGCGGCATCGGCCTGCTGCGCTCGGCCGATGACATCGGCAGCATCGTGGTGGCCACGCGCAATGCCACCCCGATCCTGATCCGTGACGTGGCCCGCGTCAGCATCGGCGCCGTGCCGCGCCTGGGCACCGTGGGACAGGATCAGGACGACGATGTCGTCACCGGCATGGTGGTGATGCGCAAGGGCGAGAACCCGAGCGAGGTGCTCAAGGGCGTGAAGGAAAAGATCGCCGAGCTCAACGACCACGGCCTGCCGGCCGGCGTGCAGATCAAGCCCTATTACGACCGCTCCTGGCTCATGGGCAAGACGCTGTCCACCGTGTTCCGCAACCTGATCGAAGGCGCGCTGCTGGTGTCGCTGGTGCTCTACCTCTTCCTCTCCAACCTGCGCGCCAGTCTGGCCGTGGTGCTGGTCATTCCGCTGGCGCTGCTGGCCACCTTCCTCGGCCTGAAGATCATGGGCGTACCGGCCAACCTGCTGTCGCTCGGTGCCATGGACTTCGGCATCATCGTCGACGGCGCGGTGATCGTGATCGAAAACATCATGCACCGGCTGGAGAAGGACAGCGAGAACATGTCCGAAAGCGAGCGGCGCCAAAGCATCATCGATGCGACCAACGAGGTCGGTCGGCCCACCCTGTTCTCGATGCTGATCATCATCGCGGCCCACATCCCGATCTTTGCGCTGCAGCGCCACGAGGGCCGCATCTTCCAGCCGATGGCGCTGTCCGTCACCACCGCGCTGATCGGCTCACTGGTGTTCTCACTCACCCTGGTACCGCTGCTGGCCTTCTGGATGCTGCGCCGCAAGCTGCCGCACGGCGACAACCGGGTGGTCGCCAGCGCCAAGCGCCTGTACGTGCCGGTGCTCGACTGGGCACTGGCACACCGGCGCAAGGTGGTGGTCATCGCATTGGCCGCCTTTGCGCTGGCGCTGGTGGCGGCCTCCCGGCTGGGCTCGGAATTCCTGCCGGAGCTCGACGAGGGCACCATCTGGGTCAATCTGCGACTGCCAGCCAGCGTCTCGAACCAGGAGGCGACGCGCATGCTGCGCAGCGCACGCCAGGCCTTGCTCACGGTGCCCGAGGTTCGGACCACGGTGTCCAAGGCCGGCCAGCCCGAGGACGGCACCGACCCCAAGACGATCAGCATGGCCGAGGTGTTCGTCGACATCAAGCCGCAGGAAGAGTGGCGCGCCGGACTGACGCACGAGCAACTGATACTGGAAATGGAGCGCGCCGTCAGCGCCATCCCCGGGCTGGTACCGGTGTTCTCGATGCCGATCCGCGACAACGTGCTGGAATCGATCTCGCAGATCGACGGCCAGATCGTGATCAAGATCGCCGGCGACGACCTGGGCGAGCTGCGCCGCACCGCGGAAGCGATCGAGAACGAAATCCGCCAGGTGCCCGGCGTCTACCGCGCCGAGATCGACCGCCTGGGCGAATTGCCGCAACTGGTGATCGACATCGATCGCGACCGCGCCGCCCGCTACGGCCTGAATGTCAGCGACATCCAGGACGTGATCGAAGCCGCCCTGGCCGGCAAGGCGGCCACCCAGCTCTGGGAAGGCGAGCGCAAGTTCTCGGTCGCCGTGCGCCTGCCGCCGGAGCGCCGCATCCTGTCCAACCTGTCGGCCACCCTGATCGCCACGCCGGATGGCGGCTACACCACCCTGGGGGCCGTGGCCAACATCCGTGAGACCAGCGGCGCCATGAACATCGCTCGCGAAGCCGGCCGCCGCACCATGGCCATCGGCATCTTCATCCGCGACCGCGACATGGGCTCGGTGGTCAAGGACATGAAGGAGCGCGTGGCCCGCAACGTGCAGGTGCCGGCCAACTACGTCATCAAGTGGTCCGGCGAGTTCGAGAACCAGGAGCGTGCCATGCAGCGGCTGGCGGTGGTGGTGCCGATCTCGCTGTTGCTGATCTTCGTGCTGCTGTTCGACGCCTTCGGCTCCTTCAAGAAGGCCACGCTGATTCTGGTCAACGTGCCGCTGGCGTTGATCGGCGGCTTCATTGCGCTGTGGGTGCTGGACATCCCGCTGTCGGTGTCGGCGGCCATCGGCTTCATTGCGCTCTCGGGCCAGGCGGTGCTCAACGGCGTCGTGATGCTGTCGGTGTTCCAGCAGCTGCGCAATGCGGGGCACTCGGTGCTCGAGGCGGCGCGCATCGGCTCCATGCAGCGCCTGCGCACCGTGCTGATGACCGCCATGCTGGCCGCGCTGGGCTTGCTGCCGATGGCGCTGTCGCATGACATCGGCTCCGAAACCCAGCGCCCGCTGGCCATCGTGGTGATCGGCGGCCTGGTGACGGCCACCCTGCTGACGCTGGTGGTGCTGCCGGTGCTCTATGTCGCCTGGTTCTCCCGGCTCAGCCCGGAGGAGCAACTGGCCAAGCCCGGCAGCCTGCCATAACGGCCTTGCGGCACCCGGCCTCGAAGGCGACTAAGAGGCGGGGTTGCGTCAGGGATCAACCCTCGCCAAGCCCGATGGGCGAGGGTGCCCGCATCACGATGCGGGTGAACAGGCGGTCGTAGATCGGGTCGCGCGGGTACTTGCCGGTCAGCGGATCGCAGTTGGTGGCAAAGGCGGCGTCCAGCGCCTTCCAGTCGTCCGCCGTCAGCACTTTCTCGGCCTCCGGCATGATGACTGTCTCTTCCAGCCGCATGTGGTCGAGGTAGAAGTCGAGGTAGCGCTTGACGGACTGCTCGAAGGCCGCGCGACGTGACTCGCCCAGCAGCTCCCAGGCCAGCAGCTGGTGCTGCAGGTCGCGCACTGCGGCTTCGCCGTGCGCATGATCCTTGTCGAGCTTGTCCAGGGTGTCTTTCAGGTGCGGCGCACGGGCGCGCACCGGCGGAAACAGCAGCTCGGTCTCCTTGGTGTGGTGCAGACGCTCCGGGAACTCGTCGATGTAGAACAGCATGGCACGCAGCACGTCGAAGAAGTTCTCCGGCTCCTGGGCCGGACCCCGCTGGACCATCATGCGCAGCGACTGCAGCATGGCCGCCAGCGCGGCATGCTCGTCATGGATGATGCGGATGCTTTCGTGACTCATGGCATGACTCCTCGGGACAGGTGTTGTCCCAAGCTTGTCACGCCATCAAGAGCGCCTGCTTGACGAAAGTCAAACTTTGGCGCGAATCGTCAGTTCAGCAGCAAGGGCGCGCCGGCCTCGTTGCCGACGCGGAACTGGCGCACCACCTGGGCCAACCGGTCGGCCTGCTCGCGCATCGACTGGGCCGCCGCAGCCGACTCTTCCACCAGCGCCGCGTTCTGCTGCGTCATGCGGTCGATCTCGTTGACCGCCTGGCTCACATGGCTGATGCCTTCGGACTGGCTGGCCGAGGCCACCGTGATCTCGCCGATGGTGTCGCTCACACGTTTGACGCCGCCCACCAGCTCTTCCATGGCACGGCCGGCCTCCTCGACCAGGCGCACGCCGCCGTCCACGGCCGTGACACTGGTGTCGATCAGGCCCTTGATCTCGCTGGCCGCAGCGGCCGAGCGCTGGGCCAATGAACGCACCTCGGCGGCCACCACCGCAAAGCCACGACCCTGCTCGCCGGCGCGTGCGGCTTCCACCGCGGCATTGAGCGCCAGGATGTTGGTCTGGAAGGCGATCGAGTCGATCAGGCCGATGATGTCGCTGATCTTGTTGCTGGACTGCGCGATGCTGTGCATGCTCTGCACCGCCTGGCCAACCACGGCACCGCCATGCTGCGCCGCCTGCGAGGCCGAGGCCGCCAGCTGATTGGCCGTCTGCGCCGAAGCCGCGGTGTGCTGCACATTGCCGCTGAGGTCAGCGATGGACGACACGGTCTGCTGCACATTGCTGGCGGTCTGCTCGGTACGGCTGGAGAGGTCCTGGTTGCCGCTGGCGATCTCGCGGCTGGCGGTGGCGATGCTCTCGCTGGCATCGCGCACCTGCGCCACCATGTGGCCCAGGCCGCTGCGCATGGCTTCCAGCGCCCGCTGCAGGTCGGCCACCTCGTCCTTGCCCTCGACACGCAGCTGCTGCGACAGGTCACCGCTGGCAATCGCCTGTGCCAGGCCTCGCGCCTGCTCCATCGGTTGGCAGATGGCCTGCATGTTGAGGAGCGTCAGGGGCACCACGATCAGCAGGCTCAGCGCCACCAAGGCGGCAAAGATGACCAGGGTTTGCTGCAAGGCACTGTTCTGGTTCTCGACCGCTTGCGTCGCAGCGGCGCGCAGGGCGGTGTCAATCTGCTTGAGGAGTTTGTCGGCCTCCTCGAACTCCGCCACCGAACGCGCGCTCATGCGGTTGGCAATGGTGGCGGTCTCGTAGGCACTCGACTCCAGCTGGCTGGCAATCTGGCTGAACATCTCGCGGTAGGCCTTCAGGTGCTGCGCCGCCTTCTGGTAGGTCGGCTTGTCGGCCTCGCCGGCCGCCGCCAGCTGGTCCGCCAGCGACTTCTCGATCTTCTGCATGTCGGCCAGCCACTTGGCACGGATCTGCTGGATGACCTCCGGCTTCTCGTACTGGATGATCATGTCCTTCTCGTAGCGGCGCACCAGGCTCATCTCGTAACGCAGGCTGCCCAGGCGCTCCACGCCGGCATACGACTGGTTGACCACCTGCTCACTCAGGTCGTGGATGCGGAACATGCCCAGCATGCCGGCCCCGCCAAGCAGCGCCAGCAGCACCATCACCACGCCAATCGCGCTCAGCATGCGGAAACGGATGGTGAACTGACGCATCAGCCAGAAGATCTTCGAAATCATGCCCTTGTCCCTGTTGTTGGTTGTGAAAGCAAACACCATTCTAGGGCGCGAATACTTCAGTTCTGGCTTACATGTCGCGCGGCCGCCAGCGCCGCAGCAGCAGCGCATTGGTCATGACGCTGACAGAGCTCATGGCCATCGCCGCGCCTGCCACCACCGGGTTGAGGAAGCCCAGTGCCGCCAGCGGAATGCCGGCGATGTTGTAGATGAAGGCCCAGAACAGATTCTGCCGGATCTTGGCCACTGTCCGATCGGAGACATCGAGCGCAGCCGCCACCAGCTGCGGGTCGCCGCGCATCAGTGTGATGCCGGCCGCGTGCATCGCCACGTCGGTGCCGTTGCCCATGGCCAGGCCGACGTCGGCCGCCGCCAGGGCCGGTGCATCATTGACGCCGTCCCCCACCATGCCGACGACATGGCCGCCCGCCCTGAGCTCGGCCACCTTGGCCGCCTTGTCACCGGGCAGCACTTCGGCCAGCACCTCGCCCGCCTCCGGCCGCAGCCCCAGCCGACGCGCCATGGCTTCGGCCGCCCCGCGGTTGTCACCCGAGATCATCACGGTGCGGATGCCACGCGCACGCAGCGCCGCCAGCGCCTCCTTGGCGCCGGGCTTGGGCTCATCCCCGAACGCCATCAAGGCGCGCAAGGTCAGTCCGTCCGTGGTGCGCTCCACCAGCGCCGACAGCGTCGCGCCCTGGGCCTGCAATGCGGAAGCCTGGTCGGCCAGTTCACCCAGCCGCACCCCCAGTTCGTCCATCCAGCGCAGGCTGCCGATCAGATAGCTCTTCACACCCACCTCGCCCTCGCTGCCACGGCCGGGCACGGCGCGCACGTTGTCGGGCGGCTCCACGGCCAGTCCACGGGCCTGCGCCGCCGCGACCACCGCACGCGCCAGCGGGTGCTCGCTGCCGCTCTGCACACTGGCCGCGGCCTGCAACAACGCCGCCTCGTCCTGCCCTTGCGCCACCGCCAACGCCGTCAGGCGCGGTTGGCCCACGGTCAGTGTGCCGGTCTTGTCGAAGGCCACGGTGTCGACCTTGTGCGCCAGCTCCAGCGCCTGCGCGTCCTTGATCAGGATGCCGTGCTTGGCCGCCACGCCAGTACCGGCCATGATGGCCGCGGGCGTGGCCAAGCCGAGCGCACAGGGACAGGCAATCACCAGCACCGCCACGGCGTGGATGATGGCCGCCTCCATGCCAGCGCCCTGCCAAAGCCAGGCGAGCAAGGTGACCAGTGCAATGCCCAGCACCGCGGGCACGAACACCGCCGACACCTGGTCCACCAGGCGCTGGATCGGCGCCTTGGCGGCCTGCGCGTCTTCCACCAGGCGGATGATCTGCGCCAACACGGTCTCATTGCCGACCGCACTCACTTGCATCAGCACGCGCCCGTCGCCGTTGATCGAGCCACCGGTCAGCTTGGCACCGGCGTCCTTGGGCACCGGCAGCGGCTCCCCGGTCAGCATGGACTCATCCACCTGGGTGTGGCCTTCGAGCAGGGTGCCGTCCACCGGAAACCGCTCGCCCGGACGCACGGCCAGCGTGTCGCCCACCAGCACCTCGGCCACCGGCACATCCACCTCGCCCTCGCGCCCGATCAGGTGCGCAATGTCCGGGCGCAGTGCGTGCAGCGCACGGATGGCCGCTGTGGTCTGGCGCTTGGCACGCGCCTCCAGCCACTTGCCCAGCAACACCAGCGTGACCACCACCGCCGAGCCTTCGAAATACAGGTGCACCATGGTGTCGGGCTCGGCCGTCAGCCACAGCCACATGGAAAGCGCCCAGCCGGCCGTGGTGCCGATGGCCACCAGCAAGTCCATGTTGCCGGTCAGCGCCTTCAGCGCATGCCAGCCGGCCACGTAGAAACGCGCGCCGAGGATGAACTGCACCGGAGTCGCCAGCAGGGCCTGGGCCCAGGCCGGCAGCATCCAGTGGCGGCCCAGCAGGTCGCCCACCATGGGCAGGGCCAAGGGGGCCGACAGCAGCAAGCCGATGGCCACCGGGGCAAAACCGGCCCAGGGCGACGCATCCTCCGCCTGTTCCAGTGCGTCGGCCGCGCGTGGCTCGTAGCCGGCATCGCGCACGGCGCGGCGCAGACGGGCTTCCATCTGTTCAGACGCTGCAAAGCGCACGCGCGCCGACTCGGTGGCCAGGTTGACGCTGGCTTCGGTCACGCCTGGCACCTTTTTCAAGGCTTTTTCCACCCGCGTCACGCAGGAGGCGCAGGTCATGCCACCGATGCCGATGTCCAGGCTGCCGGACGAAGGAGAGGAGGAAGAGGTGTTCATGATTGAATTCTGAACCTTGCCATGATGGGAGGGTCAACGCTTGCGATAGATCAACCATTTCGGCGACAAGGTTGAAATAATGCGCTTGACCTTGCCATCATGGCAAGGTTCAGGATAGCGGCCTGTTCCACGGTGGAACCCCTTGTGAAGGACACGACATGAACCAGACCTTTGAAGTCACCGGCATGACCTGCGGCCACTGCGAGAAGGCCGTCACCCGCGCCATCCAGCAGATCGACCCGCAGGCACAGGTGAAGATCGACCGCAGCCAGAACCGCGTCGATGTGCAATCCGAACAGCCACGCGAGGCGCTGGCCCGGGCCATTGCCGAAGAAGGCTACGCCGTCGCCGCCTGACCCCGGCCCGCACCGCATGCCTCGTTCCGCTGACGCGATCCTTTGGCCGGTGACCATCGGCCAGGCCGCGACGTTGTCCGGCATCTCGGCCAAGATGGTGCGCCACTACGAGTCGCTCGGCCTGCTGCCGCGCGTGGGCCGCACCGACAGCGGCTACCGCCAGTACAGCGAGGCCGAGGTGCACACCCTGCGCTTCATCAAGCGGGCGCGCGACCTCGGTTTCTCCATGACGGAGATTGCGGAGCTGGTAGCGCTGTGGCAGAACCGGCGCCGCGCCAGCGCCAGCGTCAAGCGCATTGCGCAACAGCATGTGGCCGACCTGACGCAGCGCATCGAGGCCATGCAGGCCATGCAACGCACCCTGAACCAGCTGCTGCACCACTGCCACGGCGACGACCGGCCCGACTGTCCCATCCTCGACGACCTGGCCTTACAGCCAGGCACCGCCAAACGCGCCGGTTGACGCCCCGTCAACCGGCTTCAATAATGTTTTCAACCACTGAAGGAGTCACGTCATGAAATCCAACGTCGGCGGCATCGACCGCATCCTGCGCATCGTGGTCGGCCTCGTGCTGATCGCACTGGCCGCGACCAACACCGTCGGCTGGTGGGGCTGGTTGGGCCTCGTGCCGCTGGCCACCGGCCTAATGGGCTGGTGCCCGCCCTACGCCCTGCTGGGCTTCAACACCTGCTCCGTCAAGGACAAGTCCGCCAGCTGAGTTTTCCACCCGCGCTGGCGCTACAACTTTTGTAGCTGCCTGCGCATATGAATAAAGGGCTACAGGCCGATTTGCATCGCAATCGGCCTGTTGGTACTGTACCATGAACATCCCTACCGTTCAGACCCCGCGTCACGTCGAACGCCTCATCACCGGCCAACCCACCATGGACGGCGCCGGCGTCAAGCTCACCCGCGTGCTCACGCACGACCTGCAGCAACGCCTCGACCCCTTCCTGATGCTGGACAACTTTGCCAGCGACGATCCCAAAGACTACGGCGCCGGCTTTCCCGACCATCCGCACCGGGGTTTCGAAACCGTGACCTACATGATCGCCGGCCGCATGCGCCACCGCGACAGTGCCGGCCATGAAGGCCTGCTGCAAAACGGCGGCGTGCAATGGATGACCGCCGGCCGCGGCCTGATCCACAGCGAGATGCCGGAGCAGGAAGAGGGGGTAATGGAAGGCTTCCAGCTCTGGCTCAACCTGCCAGCGCGCGACAAGATGTGCACGCCCTGGTACCGCGATATCCAGAGCGCCGAGATTCCGGAATTCACCACACCGGCGGGCGAAGGCGCGGATGCGCGTGGCGGTGTACACGTGCGCGTGATCGCCGGCAGCAGCCACGGCATTGCCGGGGCCCTGCAGCGGCCGGCCGAGCAGTACCCCACCGAGCCGCTTTACCTCGACCTGCATTTCCCCACCGGCGGTGCCACCTTTGCCCAGCCGCTGCCGGCGGCGCACAACGCCTTCCTCTACGTCTACCGCGGCACCGTGCATGTGGTGGATGGCAACGACAAGGCCACACCCGTGCCGCGGCACCATATGGCCATCCTGGACAACAGCGGCGACGGCGTGCGCCTGCAGGCCGACGGTGGCAGCGAACCCGCGCGCGCCCTGCTCATCGCCGGCCGGCCCCTGCGCGAACCCATCGCCCAGTACGGCCCCTTCGTCATGAACACGCGGGAAGAGTTGATCGCCGCCGTCGACGACTTCCGTAGCGGCCGCCTGGCGTGAGTCCTACCGCGCGCCAACTTTACACACGCGTTGCACGTCGTCATGCTCCAGATACACAGCACGCGCAGACTTCTCTGCATCCTGTCATCCCGATAGGTCATTGAAAGGAAGAGCCATGAAACCCGTCTTCAAACCCCTGCTGCTCGCCGGCCTGATGGCCGTCGCCGTTGCCACCCTGGCCCAGCCCGGCCCGGGTGCCGGTGGTCCCGGTGCGGGCCCAGGCGCCAGCCCTGAATTCCGCGAGCGCATGCAGGAACGCGCCCAACGCCACATGGACCGCCGCACCAGCGACCTCAAGGCCAAGCTCAAGCTCAGCGCCGAGCAGGAAAGCGCCTGGGCTGGCTATGTGGCAGCGATGAAGCCGCCGGCACCGGCCGCCCATCCCAACCGCACGGAACTGGACAAGCTGACCACGCCCGAGCGCCTGGACAAGATGCGCGAATGGCGCAAGCAGCGCGAGGCCGAGATGGACAAGCGTGATGACGCCACCCGCGCGTTCTATGCCACACTCAATGACGAGCAGAAGAAGATCTTCGACGCCAATACCGGCCGTCCCGCCGGTCGTCGTGGCCCGCGCTGACGCTCGTTACTGAAACCAACCGCCGCCAGGACCGATGCACCCACAGCCGCCCATCACCGTTCGAACCATCGAAATCTATCAGCCGATGCGTTGGCTGGCCCTGGCGTGGCGGGATGTGGCGCGTTGCGGGTGGGTCAGCTTTGCCCACGGCCTGGCGCTGTGCGTCTTCGGTCTGGTGCTGCTGAGTCTGGCACGCGACCGGTTCTGGTTGCTGGCCGGTGCCTTCTCCGGCTTTCTGGTGGTAGCACCGGTGCTGGCCACCGGCCTGTATGCGCTGAGCCGCGCAGTGGAACGGGGTGAGCCAACCTCCTGGCGCCTGGTGCTGCAGACCTGGCTGAGCTGGCGCCGCCATGGCAGCAGCGCCGACGGCAAGGACTGGCGGCTGGTGCGCTTCGGCCTGCTGCTGGGCCTGGCGGGCACCGGCTGGGTGCTGACCTCGGCTGCGCTCATCACACTGATGTCACCCACCACCATCGCCAAGCCACTGGACTTCCTGCGCTTCGTGGTGCTGGCGCGCGACAACTACCTGTTCGAAGCCTGGTTGGCACTCGGCGGCCTGATGGCGGCACCCATCTTTGCTTCCAGCGCCATCGCCCTGCCCTTGCTGCTCGACCGGCGCGTGACCGTCCTGCGCGCCGTCGTCACCAGCTGGCAGACCGTGTTGACCAACCCGGTGCCGATGGCCTGGTGGGCTTTCCTCATCATGGGCTTCACCCTGCTGGGCCTGCTGTCAGTGCTGCTGGGCCTGATTGCCGTGGTTCCGATGCTGGGCCATGCCAGCTGGCATGCCTACCGCGATCTGGTGGATGCCTCGGCGCTGCCGGAACGTACGGCGCCCCCCCAGGAGGAGGCGCGCTGATGTTCGGCTACAGCGAAGAACAGATCGCCGCCTTCGGCCTGAGCTTTGGCGTCGGCGCCTTCATGCTCTACATGCTGTTCATCATTGGCCACCTGGCCTGGGAGTCCAAGGCGGGCCGTTTCGGCACCTTCGTGCTCTTCCTCGGCCTGGCCTTCGGCATGGTGGGCTTCGCCGCCAAATTCGTCATCCAGTGGCTGCTGGAAAAGTAACAGCCCTTCTCACCTTCCACTCGGACTTCTGCGGGAAACGCCGCGGGTCCGGCTCCGCCGGCCCGCTGGCGTTGTCCCCTTGAGGGGAGAGGGCCGCTACACGCAGTGAGCTGCCAACAGGGGTGGGGATCTACCCCAACGGCCGGATGCCGATCAGCATGCCGTGCAGCCAGAAAGCCACCGCCGCCCAGACAGCCATCCCCAGCAGGACTGTGACAACCGTCGGCAGCACCTGGCCCGGCGCGTACACCGTGCCGGCGACACGATCGCGCCGCCGTGCCGCCGCAAAGACCGCCACACCCCACAACAGAAAAGCGCCGAAGACAATCTGGTGCACGAGCATGCCGTTGGACAGCAGGTGCGCCAGCGCCCAGACCTTGACACCGGCGGCCATCGGATGCTGCACGCGCGCCTTGATACTGTTGCCCGGCACATACGCCGCCGCAAACAGCACGAAGGCAACCAGCGTCAGCAGCGCTGCCAAGTGACGCATGCCTGTGGGTGGTGCCCACAAGACCACGGGCTGTTCACGCACCACGGCGAAGCCCCAGACGATCAGCGCCAGCCCGGCCAGCGACAGCAGCGAATACAGGCCCTTCCAGGCGCCCTCGCCCAGGCGATCACGCATGCGGGTGCGCCAGCCATCGGCGACGATACGCACCGAATGCACGCCCAGAAAGAGCACCAGGCCCAGAATCAGATAGCTCATAAGTTGTCCTCGCGTCTCAGGCCGCCATCACGCGGTTCTTGCCGGCCCGCTTGGCCAGGTACATGGCACGGTCGGCCCGCTGGATGGCCTCCAGGCCGGCCTCGTCGGGCGCGAACTGCGCCACACCGGCACTGAAGGTGATGAGCACCTTCTCGTTGCCATCGAGGAAGAAGCGCTTGGTCAGCTCGCGCTGCAGCCGCGTCATGGCTTCCACTCCCTTGTCCAGGGGCGTGTCGGGCAACAGGATGACGAATTCCTCGCCGCCATAACGTGCCAGCGTGTCCTGCGGCCGCATGCATTCGCGCGCCACCGTGGCCAAGTGCGTCAGGGCTGCGTCGCCAGCAGCATGGCCGCGTTCGTCGTTGATCTTCTTGAAGTTGTCGATGTCCAGCAGTGCCACGCACAGCGGACTCTCGCGCCGGCGCATGCCAGACACCTCACGGGTCAGGGCCTCGTCCAGCCCCTGGCGATTGAGCGCCCCGGTGAGGGTGTCGTGGCGGGCCTGCGCGCTGACGCGGTCCAGCTCGCGGTGCAGCCGCACCAGCTCGGCCTCGGTGGCCTGCGTCTTCTCGCGCATGGCGTGCAGCTCGTCGCGCACCGTCAGCGACTCGTTGGCCATGGCGCGCGTGGCACCAATCACGTCTCGCAACACCGGCGCAATCTCTTCGATGGTCTTGGCCTGCTCGATCTGACGCACGCTCTCTTCCATCTTGCCCTGGAAAGCGCTGCTGGACTCGGTCATCTGCGACAGGCGCTCGACGAAGGTGGCCAGCATGCGGCGCAGCTCCTCCTGCGCCTCCAGGGCCCGCCCCTTGGCCTCGGTCTGCTTGAAGATCACGTCCTTCAGGCGCCGCTCCACGTCGTCAAGGCGGCGCAAGGTCAGCGGTGGCGCAGCCGCCTCGCGCAGCGCATCCGTCTGGCCCTTGAGCCAGCTGTCATCAATGCTCAGCTCGCCGATGTTCTCGATGATCAACTGCAACAGTTTGAGCAGTGTGGCCTTGATTTCGGCCTGGTCCTCGGCCGCAAACGACAGGCGATGCCCGAAATTTGCAAGCAGGGTCTTGATGCCGATGACATCGGCTGCCGGGTCACGCAGGGTCTGCAGCAGCTTGTCGACCTGTTCCTTGAAGCGGGCATCGTCTTCGCCCAGCGCCGGCAGGCTGTATTCGATCAGCCGCGCAATCTGTTCCATGAACTCGGCCGTGAAGGCGGGTACGGACGCAATCGGCGCCACCGGCTCGGGGGCCTGTTCGTGGGGCGTGCCGCCTGGCAGCGCAAAGCCGGCGTAAGCCACCAGGGCGCTCTGCACCCCCGCCCAGTTGCGTTGGCCGATGGCGTACTCCAGCAGGCCCTTATGCTTCTGCTGCCCCGGGTTCTTGGTGGGCAAGGCTTGGGCGATCTGTCGCAGCGGTTCCTCCGGAAACGGCTGGATCTGGGGCACGCCGGCGATCTCGTTGTAGATCGACTGGTAGTTGACCGGCGTCGGAACCAGCTTGCGCGCAGTCAGTTGTCTGAGGGTTTCGCGAGCAATCTCAAAAGGTTTTTTGTCTGTCATGGGAACCCGTTCGGACTTCGCTCGCCGGTGATTCGGCCCCGGCGCAGGCGGGAAGTCATTATGCGTTTATCCCTGAACACTCGCCACCCCAGGCGTACCTCCGCTGAGCTGCGCCTGGCGCGCCAGGAACTGCGCCGCTGCCGGGAGCGCGCAACGCTGCAAAGCCGACAACAAATGGTGGTCAGGGCGGGCAATGCCATGGCGGACTCGCAGATCATGCTGGATGCGGCCCAACAGTTCAGCGGCCATTTCGGCATCGGCCAGTGCGCGGTGGGCCGCACCGGTACGCGGCAGCCGGTGGTAATCGACCAGTGAGCCCAGTTTGTGGTTGGGCGCCTGCGGGTAGAGGCGACGCGAGATCAGCAAGGTGCAGGCAAACGGTTGCGCCGCCGGCAACCCCAGGCGCGCCAGTTCGCCGACCCAGAACTTGCGGTCGAAAGCCGCGTTGTGCGCCACCATCGGCGCGTCGCCGACGAAACGGCTGGCCTGTGCCATCACCTCGGCTGCATCGGGTGCCGCGGCGACCATGGCATTGCTGATGCCGGTCAGTTGCGTGATGAAGGCCGGAATCCGGATACCCGCATTCATCAGGCTCTGGAAGCGGTCGACCACCTTCCCGTCTTCCACCATCACGATCGCGACTTCGGTGGCGCGGTCGCCACGGTCGGGCGAGATGCCGGTGGTCTCGAAGTCGATGACAGCCAGCGCGCTCATGACGGGCGGTAACTCAGGCCTTTTTCAGGAAACAGGCCTTGAGCATGAAGGCGCCCTGGTCGGTTTTGCAGTCCACCTCATGATCCCCCGCCCCTGCGGGCAAACGGATGCTTTTGACCTTGGTGCCTTTTTTCAACACGATGGACGAGCCCTTGACTTTCAGATCCTTTATCAGGATCACCGCGTCGCCGTCGGCCAGCGGATTGCCATTCGCATCCCGTACCACGCCTTCATCCAACGCCACATCATCTGTCGCGGACTCGGCCACACGCGGCCATTCAAAACCGCAATCCGGGCAGATGTACTGGTTGCCATCCGGATAGGTGTGTTCCAGTCCGCATTGCGGACAGGCCGGCAGGGTATCGGGCATGCGTACTCCTGCTCAGACGTCGATGTTGCCGGCACGCAAGGCGTTGGTTTCGATGAAGTCACGCCGCGGCTCGACCTCGTCGCCCATCAGCATGGTGAAGACTCGGTCGGCCTCGATGGCATCGTCGATCTGTACCCGCAGCAGGCGGCGTACGGCCGGATCCATGGTGGTCTCCCACAGCTGCTCGGGGTTCATCTCGCCCAGGCCTTTGTAGCGCTGGCGCGCGGTGCTGCTCTCCGCCTGGGCAATCAGCCAGTTCATGGCCGAGCGGAAATCGCTCACTTTCTCTTCCTTCTGCTTGTCACCCTCGCCACGCATCACCTTGGCACCTTCGCTCAGCAGGCCGCGGAAGGTGTTGGCTGCCTCGGCCAGCGCCGCGTAATCGGCACCATGGACGAAGTCCTGGGTGATGAGGCTGCTCTTGACGTTGCCATGGTGACGGCGGCTGATGCGCCGGATGGGCGTGTCGCTACGGGCATCGAACTCACCCGCGACTTCGGCACCGGCCAGCTTGGCCTGCAGCGCCACGGCGCTGGCCTCGGCTTCCGCCACCGTGTCCAGCTTGAGTTCTACACCGTCGGCAATGGCACGCAATGCCTCCGCGTCCATGAAATTGTGCAGTCGCGCAATCACGCTCTCGGCCAGCTGGTGCTTGCGCGCCAGTTCCGCCAGCGTGTCGCCAGCGATCACCACACCCTTGTCGCCGCCGGTATGGATGGACGCGTTCACCAGCGCGATACGCAGCAGGTAGGCGTCCAGCGCCGCAGCATCCTTCAGGTACAACTCTTCCTTGCCCGACTTGACCTTGTACAGCGGTGGCTGCGCAATGTAGATGTGGCCGCGCTCCACCAGCTCCGGCATCTGGCGGTAGAAGAAGGTCAACAACAGGGTACGGATGTGCGCACCGTCGACGTCGGCGTCGGTCATGATGATGATGCGGTGGTAGCGCAGCTTGTCGATGTTGAAATCGTCCACACTCGACTTGCCACTTTCCACTGCCGCCTTGCCGATACCGGTGCCCAGTGCCGTGATCAGCGTCACGATCTCATTGCTGGTGAGCAGCTTTTCGTAACGCGCCTTCTCCACGTTCAGGATCTTGCCGCGCAGCGGCAGGATGGCCTGGAACTTACGGTCGCGGCCCTGCTTGGCCGAGCCACCGGCGGAGTCACCCTCGACGATGTAGATCTCGCACAGCGAAGGGTCCTTCTCCTGACAGTCTGCCAGCTTGCCCGGCAGGCCCATACCGTCCAGCACACCCTTGCGACGGGTCATCTCACGTGCCTTGCGCGCCGCCTCGCGCGCCCGCGCCGCTTCCACGATCTTGCCGCAGATGATCTTGGCATCGTTGGGACGTTCTTCCAGGAAGTCGGTCAAGGCCTTGGCCACGATGTCTTCCACCGGAGCCCGTACCTCGGACGACACCAGTTTGTCCTTGGTCTGGCTGCTGAACTTGGGCTCGGGCACCTTGACCGACAGCACGCAGCACAGGCCTTCACGCATGTCGTCACCCGAGACTTCCACCTTGGCCTTCTTGGCCAGTTCATTGCTCTCGATGTACTTGCTGATCACGCGCGTCATCGCCGCGCGCAGGCCGGTCAGGTGGGTACCGCCATCACGCTGAGGAATGTTGTTGGTGAAGCAGAGCACCGACTCGTTGTAGCCGTCGTTCCACTGCATGGCCACCTCGACGCCGATCTCGGTACCGGGAATGCCACCGTAGCTATCGGCCGGCCGCGTACCCAGCGCATGGAAGGCATTCGGGTGCAATACCTTCTTGTTGGCATTGATGAAGTCGACAAAGCCTTTCACGCCCCCGGCGCCGGAGAAATCGTCCTCCTTGTTAGTACGCTCGTCCTTCAGGCGGATACGCACGCCATTGTTCAGGAAACTGAGCTCGCGCAGGCGCTTGGCCAGAATCTCGTAGTGGAACTCGTTGTTCTGCTGAAAGATGTCCGTGTCAGGCAAGAAATGCACTTCGGTGCCACGCTTTTCCGTCGCCCCAGTCACTTTCATCGGCGAGACGTCGAAACCATCCACCTTTTCGTTGAGGCGGTTCTGCACAAAGCCGCGCGCGAACTCGAGCTGATGCACCTTTCCATCACGGCGCACCGTCAGGCGCAGCCATTTTGACAGTGCGTTCACACAGGACACGCCCACGCCGTGCAGGCCACCCGAGACCTTGTAGCTGTTCTGGTTGAACTTGCCGCCGGCGTGCAGCTCGGTCAAGGCGATTTCCGCCGCGCTACGCTTGGGCTCGTGCTTATCGTCCATCTTGACGCCGGTCGGGATACCGCGGCCGTTGTCCGTTACGCTGATGGAATTGTCCGAATGGATGGTCACCACGATGTCATCGCAATGGCCTGCCAAGGCTTCGTCGATCGAGTTGTCGACCACCTCAAATACCAGGTGATGCAGACCAGTGCCATCTGACGTGTCACCGATGTACATGCCCGGGCGCTTGCGTACCGCTTCCAGGCCTTCAAGAATCTGAATCGAGCCTTCGCCATAGCCCTCGGAAGTCCCCGGCTGGTTGGCATCGATACGGGGTTGGGCCTGGTTAGTTTCTTCGCTCATGATGATTTACTCTGACAATCTCTCAAACTCTTGAATGACCAAACCCGCGATGGACGCGCTGTCCATGGCGGGTTGCAGTCGGCGACCAATGCAGCCTCAGATGCGCATCGGCATCACGACATACTTGAAATTCGCGTTGTCGGGGATGGTGATCAGGGCGGAACTGTTGGAATCCGACAGCTCCACCTTCACCATCTCCTGATCCATGTTGGCCAATGCATCGATCAGGTACGTCACGTTGAAACCGATCTCAATGCTGTCGCCGTTGTAGTCGATGTCCAGTTCGTCCACCGCCTCTTCCTGCTCGGCGTTGTTGGACGCGACACGCAAGGTGCCCGGATCGATGTTCAGGCGCACCCCCTTGAACTTGTCACTGGTCAGGATGGCCGTGCGCTGCAGGCTCGCCAGCAGCGGCTGGCGGCCCAGCGTGATGCTGTTCTTGTGGTTCTTCGGAATGACTCGGTTGTAGTCCGGAAACTTGCCTTCGACCAGCTTGGTCACGAACTCCATGCCTTCGAAGCTGAACTTCGCTTGGTTGTTGGCAAACTGCATTTCGATCGCGCCATCGGCATCGCTGAGCAAGCGCTGCATCTCCAGTACCGTCTTGCGTGGCAGGATCACCTCCTGACGCGGCACTTCGACATCAAGCGTGGCAGAAGCGAACGCCAAGCGGTGACCATCGGTCGCCACCAGGCTGAGCTGCTTGCCTTCGGCCACGAACAGAATGCCGTTGAGGTAGTAGCGGATGTCATGCACCGCCATAGCAAACGACACCTGACCCAGCAGGTCTTTCAGTGTCTTTTGCGGCACGCTGAACGACGGGCCGAAGCTGGCCGATTCCTGCACCAGCGGAAAGTCCTCCGCCGGCAGGGTCTGCAGCGTGAACTTGCTCTTACCGCCCTTGAGGATCAGTTTGGCCTGGCTCGATTCCAGCGACACCGTCTGGTCAGCCGGCATGGTGCGCAGGATATCAATCAGCTTGCGCGCACCGACCGTGGTAGTGAAGTTGCCAGCATCGCCATCAAACTCCACCGTGGTCCGGATCTGGATTTCCAGGTCGCTGGTCGTGAACTGCAGTGCGCTACCGGTCTTGCGGATCAGCACATTGGCCAAGATGGGCAAGGTGTGGCGGCGCTCGACGATACCGGCTACCGATTGCAGAACCGAGAGCACTTTGTCTTGTGTTGCCTTCAGGACGATCATGTCAGCCTCTTCCTTAATTTCTTTATTTCAAATTAGTAGTAGTAGTTAAAGGGCGCCGGTTTCTGTGGATAGCGCCATTTTCCCTTTTTTTATCAACGACTTGGACCCGCTTGAAAACTGTGTGCAGCTGTGCTTTCGAGTTGTCTCGCCAGCCTGAACAACTTTCGAGTCAGCCCCTGTTCTGTGGATAACCGGATAGTTGTTCAAAAACTATCCCCAGTGTTGTTGTTAGGGGCCGAGTCCGTCCTTGTCATGACTCAGCCCTTGAGGGTCTGTTCCAGCACGTGCAACTGCTGGTTCAGTTCGGTCAACTGCTGGCGTTCGCCGGCAATCTTGCGTACGGCGTGTAGCACCGTGGTGTGGTCGCGTCCACCGAACAGTTCACCAATCTCCGGCAGGCTTTTCTGCGTCAGCTCCTTGGCCAGGTACATGGCAATCTGGCGCGGCCGGGCAATGCTGGCCGGCCGTTTCTTGGAGTACATGTCGGCAACCTTGATCTTGTAATAGTCGGCTACCGTCTTCTGGATGTTCTCCACCGAAATCTGCCGGTTCTGGATCGACAGCAGGTCACGCAGGGCTTCACGCGCCAATTGGATGGAAATTTCCTTCTGGTTGAAGCGCGAATAGGCCAGGATCTTGCGCAGCGCACCTTCGAGTTCGCGCACGTTGGAGCGCACGTTCTTGGCCACGAAGAAAGCCACTTCTTCCGGCATCTCGGCACCTTCGGCCTGCGCCTTGTTGATCAGGATGGCCACCCGCATTTCCAGTTCCGGCGGTTCGATGGCAACCGTCAGCCCGGAATCGAAGCGTGACACCAGGCGTTCGTGGATGTCGGTCAGCCCCTTCGGGTAGGTGTCGCTGGTCATCACGATGTGTGATTTCTTGGCCAGCAGAGCCTCAAAGGCGTTGAAGAACTCTTCCTGGGTCCGATCCTTGTTGGCAAAGAACTGGACATCGTCGATCAGCAGCAGGTCGAGCGAATGGTATTTGTCCTTGAACTCGTCAAAGGTCTTGCGCTGGTAGGCCTTAACCACATCTGAAACAAACTGTTCCGCATGGATGTAGAGAACTTTGGCGCCAGGGTGTTCTGCCAGCAACTTGTTGCCCACCGCGTGCATCAGGTGGGTTTTGCCCAGACCGACACCGCCGTAGATGAACAAAGGGTTGTACAGCTGACCGGGTGAACTGGCCACGTGCATAGCCGCGGCACGGGCCATGCGGTTGGCCGTGCCTTCCACCAGGTTGTCGAATGTCAGGGCAGGATTGAGCCGGTTTCTGGAAACGCCTGGGGCTTTTTCTTCCAGCGGTTCAATCGCCTCTTCCGTCGGGAAAAACTCGACCTGCTTGCTGGGAACATGGTTTCTCTGCGCGTTTTCCCTTGGAGTGATTGCTAACTCAATCTGGATGGGCTGGCCGTAGAGCGATTCCAGGATGGCAGCAATGCGAGCGCTGTATTGGGCGCGTACCCAGTCAAGCTTGAAACGATTGGCGACGAACAGGGTAATCTTCGACAGATCGTCGGCCACCTGGGCCGCCAGTGGCTTGATCCAGGTGTTGAATTGCTGCTCGGGCAATTCCTGCGCGAGCTGTTCTATGCAGGTCTGCCACAGACTGAGTCCCGCTTCATGGCTCCCGCTGACGGGGTGATTGTTGACTGGTCCCTCTGCCATGGTGGGTGAATGATTCTGTGGATATTTGTTATTTGTACTGCGTGGGATTGTAATTTATCAAGAATTTATCCACAATTTTTTTCGGGCGCGGGACGGTTTGCAGCATTACGCGATAAAACCACCGCAAGACATTGCCAGCATTGGGAAAATTTGCCATAATCTCCGGTTTCCCTGGTTTGCCAGGGCGAGAAGCCGTGGCCGTTGTATCGTCTGTCCTCCGCGAGGGTGATGGGCAGGCCCGATAGACCCATACCCGAGCTGAAGCTCCAAGGATTCCAAAATGAAACGCACTTACCAGCCTTCCAAAATCCGCCGTGCACGCACCCACGGTTTCCTGGTTCGCATGAAGACCCGTGGTGGCCGCGCCGTGATCAACGCACGCCGCGCCAAGGGCCGCAAGCGCTTGGCCGTCTGAGTCGGCCGTTCAGCGCACAGCTGAAACGCCACACCAGCACGACGGCCACGTGCAGAGGCTGAAGACCCGAGAGCAGTTTCAGGCCGTCCTGGCAGGTTCGACCGTCGCGCGCACTGCGCATTTCGTCATGCATGGCCTGGCCTCCGATGTCACGATCGATTCGTCGGCATCACCACAGCCGGCCTTTCCCCGTCCAGGTCAGACATGGATCGGCGCTATGGTGCCCAAGCGTTGGGCCCGGCGTGCCGTGACACGTAATCTGATCAAGCGGCAGATCTACGCGGTATCTGCCGGATTCGAGCCTCAGTTGCCGTCCATGGCCTTCGTCGTGCGGTTGCGTGCCGGGTTCGATCGTTCCCGATTCGTCAGCGCCAGTTCAGATCAGCTCAAGCAGGCCGTGCGGGCGGAGCTGGATCAGCTGTTCACACGCTTGGCATCGTCATCGAAGGTGGTCGACGCATGAAATGGCTGCTGATAGCGCTGGTGCGCGGCTATCGCCTGCTACTCAGCCCCTGGCTGGGTTCCGCCTGCCGCTTTGAGCCCACCTGTTCCCTGTATGCTCTGTCTGCGCTGGAAAAACATGGCGCGGCAGCAGGCAGCTACCTGACCCTTCGACGCCTGATGCGCTGCCACCCCTGGTGTGAGGGTGGCTGCGATCCGGTGCCGCACGACAAGCCGCGCTTGTTCACCCGTTTGCTTCCCTACCCTTCACAAAAGAAGTCTCCATGAACGACATTCGCCGCACCATACTGT
>JAYRLJ010000282.1:0-4373 GCA_041905305.1 Hylemonella sp.
CAATGGAGCCGCATTGGCGCCGGCGTGGCCTTTGCACTCACTGCGGCCGCGGTGTTTGGCGCCGCGCTGGTGCTAACCCAGCACGAGGTCGCCGCGGTGGACGGCCGCGTGCGCACCGCCGTCACCATGGGCCTCGTCGGGCTGCTGGCACTCGGCGGTGTGGCGCTGCAAGGCGGCTTTCATCTGCCCACGGCCGCGGCCGGCTGGTGGGGCCTGGCGCTGCTAACTTTCTTCTACGGCACTGCCTTCACCATCATGTTCACGCTGCTGCCCAAGCTTGGCGTGGTGGGCAGCTCACCCATCATGAACGTGGAGCCGGTGGCCGCGCTGGTGCTGGCCTGGGCCTTCCTGGGCCAGGCCATCGCGCCAGTGCAGGTGGTGGGCGCGCTGGTCGTTGTGGGCACGGTGATGGCGTTGGGGTTGCGGAAGCGATGAAACACCCCCAGGCTGCGCGCACTGCGTGTCGCTACGCCACCCCCCTTGCAGGGGGCAACGCCAGTGGCCCGGCCGAGCCGGTTCCACGGCGTTTCCCGACTGGATACTTTCACGCGGCCCACACCGTGCAAGACAAGGTGGAAGACTTGCATGGCGGTTGACGTGATGGCCGTGGTGCTGTTCTCGGCCTTGCTGCACGCGAGCTGGAACGCGCTGGTGCGCTCAGCGGCTGACAAGTTGTTGAGCACGCTGCAGGTGGTGTGCGGCGCCGCCGTGCTGGCCCTGGTGCTGCTGCCCTTTTTGCCGGCGCCTGCGGCAGCCAGCTGGCCTTACCTGCTAGCCTCGGGCCTGATCCACGTGGTGTACTTCACGCTGGTGGCCTATGCCTACCGCGGCGCCGACCTCAGCTACGCCTACCCGCTGATGCGTGGCAGCGCACCGGTCCTCTCCGCGCTGGCCGCCGTCTGCTTGCTGGGCGAGCAACCCTCTGCCGCAAGCTGGTTCGGCATCGGCCTGATCTGCGCCGGAGTGCTGTCGCTGGCCGGGGGCAGCTGGCGCAGCGGCCTGCGGCATCCGCAGGCCACCGCCAGCGCACTGGGCAACGCGCTGATCATCATGCTCTACACGGTGGTGGACGGCCAGGGCGCCCGGCTGTCAGGCCATGCCTTCAGCTACACCGCCTGGGTCTTCGTGCTCACCGCCCCGCCCATGCTGGCGCTGGCGGCACTGCTGCGCGGACGCGACCTGCGACTGGCATTGCCCGGTGCACTGCGCAACGGCCTGCTGGGCGGCGCGGGCACGCTGGGCGCCTACAGCCTGGCGCTGTGGGCCATGGCCCATGCGCCGATTGCCGTCGTGGCGGCACTGCGTGAGACGTCCATCGTCTTTGCCGCCCTGATCGGCGCCGTGTTCCTGCGTGAACACATCAGCCGACTGCGCCTGCTGGCCATCTCACTGGTGTGCGTCGGCGCCGTGGCGCTCAAGCTGGCCTGAGCGCTGCAACCGCAAAAGATCAGGCCACCGCCACGGGCACCCGCGGTGCCAGCGCGCACATCAGTTCGTAGCCCACGGTGCCCCCCGCCTGCGCCACCTCGTCGATCGGCAGCACGGTGCCGTCGGTGGCCTGCCCCCACAGCGTGACTTCGCTGCCGAAGCCGGCATCGGGCACGGGTGTCAGGTCCACGGTGATCAGGTCCATGCTGACGCGGCCCACGGTGCGGGTGCGCACGCCATCCACCAGCACCGGCGTACCCTGCGCCGCCGTGCCCGGGCTGGCGCGCATGTAGCCGTCGGCGTAGCCACAGGCCACCACGCCGATGCGCATGGCGTGCGGCGCGGTGAAGGTGGAGCCGTAGCCCACGGTGTCGCTGGCCTGCAGCTGCTGCACGCCGATGATGCGCGAGCGCAGGCTCATGGTTGGCTGCAGCGACCAGTGGGCTGCGCTGTGTTCGGGAAAGTCGGGCGCGCTGCCATAGAGCACGATGCCGGGGCGGATCCAGTCGGACACCAAGCCGGGCGTCGGCCGCCCGCCCATGTGGCGCAGCACGGCGGCGCTGTTGCTCAGGGAGCGTTCCCCCGGCAGGTCCTGGGTGGCGGCGCTGAAGGCGGCCACCTGATGGGCAATGCCCTGCGGGCCGTCGGCGTCGCTGAAGTGCGTCATGAGCGAAATCTCGTCCACCTGCGGCAGCGCGTTCAGGCGCGTCCAGGCGGCGCGGTACTGCGCGGGCGTGAAGCCGAGGCGGTTCATACCGCTGTTCATCTTGAGGAAAACGCGGTGCGGCGCATGCGTCTTGTGCACCGCCAGCATGTCGATCTGCTCCTGGCAGTGCACCACGTGCCACAGATCCAGGCGCGAGCACAGCTCGAGGTCGCGCTGCTCGAACACGCCTTCGAGCAACAGGATGGGGCCGCGCCAACCCAGGGCGCGCACGCGTGCGGCCTCGTCCAGATCGAGCAGGGCAAAGCCGTCGGCGGCGCGCAAGCCCTCATACACACGCTCGATGCCGTGGCCGTAGGCGTTGGCCTTGACGACTGCCCAGGCCTTGGCATCCGGGGCGCTCTGGCGCGCGCGGGCCAGGTTGTGACGCAGGGCTTCGGTATGGACGGTGGCGGAAATGGGGCGCGACATGTGGGGATTTTGACATTGCCCGGCGTGCTATAACCCGCTGTCGTTCGGATCCGCACCCCGCCACCTACACACCCGACCAGAGTCGCCCAGGCAGCCCCAGCCCATGAAACGCGGTTTCTACACCATCATGTCAGCGCAGTTCTTCAGCTCGCTGGCCGACAACGCCCTGTTCGTGGGAGCCGTGCAGTTGCTGAGAAGCTCCGCTGCGCCGGAATGGCAACAGGCTGCCCTGGTGCCGATGTTCGCCCTGTTCTACGTGATCCTGGCGCCCTTCGTCGGCGCCTTTGCCGACGCCCTGCCCAAGGGCAAGGTCATGCTGATCAGCAACACCATCAAGATCATCGGCTGCCTGATGATGCTGTTCGGCACCCACCCGCTGATGGCCTATGCCATCGTGGGCCTGGGCGCAGCGGCCTATTCGCCGGCCAAGTACGGCATCCTCACGGAATTGCTGCCGGCCTCGCAGCTGGTCAAGGCCAATGGCTGGATCGAGGGCCTGACGATTGCCTCGATCATCCTGGGCGTGCTGCTCGGCGGGCAACTGGTCGGCCCCGCCGTCTCGGCCCACCTGCTGACGATCGACCTGCCGATGGTCACCACCGGCATCGATACCGCCCCCGAGGCGGCGATCTCGGTGCTGATCTTCGTCTACCTGCTGGCGGCCTGGTTCAACACCCGCATTCCACACACCGGCGTCGAGATGCGGCCCATGCCAGCCAATCCGCTGTCCCTCATCCCCGACTTCTGGACCTGCAATGCCCGCCTGTGGCGCGACAAGCTGGGCCAGATCTCGCTGGCCACCACCACGCTGTTCTGGGGCGTGAGCGGCAACCTGCGCTACATCGTGCTGGCCTGGGCCGCAGCGGCGCTGGGGTACAGCGTGACGCAAGCCTCCTCGCTGGTGGGCGTGGTAGCCATCGGCACTGCCGTGGGCGCCGTGATCGCTTCCGTGCGCATGAAACTGGAACAGGCCACCAGCGTCATGCCACTGGGCATCGCCATGGGCCTGCTGGTCATCCTGCTCAACTTCATCGACAACGTCTGGCTGGCGGCGCCCTTCCTGGTGCTGCTGGGCGGCCTGGGCGGTTTCCTGGTCGTGCCGATGAACGCGCTGCTGCAGCACCGCGGCCACAACCTCATGGGTGCCGGTCGCTCGATTGCCGTGCAGAACTTCAACGAGCAGGCCTGCATCCTGGGTCTGGGCTTCCTCTACAGCTTCTCCACCGGCATGGGCCTGTCGGCCTTCGGTGCCATTGCCGGCTTTGGCCTCATCGTGGCGGGCTTCATGTGGCTGATCCAGCGCTGGCACCAGCGCAATTGCCGCGAGCATGCGGAGGAAGTTGAGCACCTGCTCGACATCGCCCGCAACGACCACCTGCACGGTTAGGTGGCTCACGGGCACTTGACCAGGTGGCGCGGGCCTGCCCCTGCACCTGTTCGCGACGCCACAGAAGAACACACATGACACGCCAATTCGCCGCCTGGGGCCTGGTGCTCAACGCCTTCGTCTGGGGCGTCTCCTGGTACCCCTTCCGCCTGCTGGAGGCCGAGGGCCTGCACCCGCTGTGGTCGACCGCCATCATTTACGGACTGGCCCTGCTGGCCCTGCTGGTCTGGCGCCCGGGCAGCTGGCGCGGCCTGCTGCTGCGCCCGATGCTGTGGCTGCTGTTGCTCGCCTCGGGCCTGACCAACGTGGGCTTCAACTGGGCCGTGACGGTGGGCGACGTGGTGCGGGTGGTGCTGCTGTTCTACCTGATGCCGGCCTGGTCGGTGTTGCTGGCCTGGGCCCTGCTGGGTGAGCGCCCGCATC
>JAYRLJ010000283.1:0-4365 GCA_041905305.1 Hylemonella sp.
ACTTTGAGGCCCCGCGATTCCAGGATCGCAGCGAGGGAGGCTGAGGCGATTCCCTTGCCCAGGGAGGACACCACACCGCCAGTGACGAAGACAAATTTGGTCATGTCTGGGGAGCCTGGACGGCTCGGGGAGGTGGTAAAGCGAGATTATAGGCGCGTGGCCATGACGGCCCGCTTGCAGGGGACTATTCCTCGGGGCGTCGCCGGCGGGGCCTCTGCTACATTCCGATCCCATGAACGACCTTGCCGGAAAACACATCGTCCTCGGGCTGACGGGCGGCATCGCCTGCTACAAGGCGGCCGAGCTGTGCCGCGCCCTGGTGAAGGCGGGTGCCACCGTACAGGTGGTGATGACCGAGGCGGCCGAGCACTTCATCACGCCGGTGACGATGCAGGCGCTGTCCAACCGGCCGGTCTATGGCTCGCAGTGGGACGCGCGCGAGGCCAACAACATGGCGCACATCAACCTCAGCCGCGAGGCCGACGCCATCCTGATTGCGCCCTGCAGTGCCGACTTCATGGCCAAGCTGCTGCACGGCCGCGCCGACGAGCTGCTGAGCCTGATGTGCCTGGCACGCCCCATCGACAAGGTGCCGCTGCTGATCGCCCCGGCCATGAACCGCGAGATGTGGGCCCACCCGGCTACACAGCGCAACGTGGCGCAGCTCAAGGCCGACGGGGCGGTGGTGTTCGACGTCGGCAGCGGTGAGCAGGCCTGCGGTGAGGTGGGCGACGGTCGCATGCTGGAGGCCGACGAATTGCTGGAAGAGGTGATCGCCTTCTTCCAGCCCAAGGCGCTGCTGGGCCAGCGCGTGCTGGTGACGGCAGGCCCGACCTATGAAGCCATCGATCCGGTGCGCGGCATCACCAACCTGTCCAGCGGCAAGATGGGCTTTGCCATTGCCCGCGCCGCGCGCGAGGCTGGTGCCGAGGTCACGCTGGTGGCCGGTCCGGTGCATCTGGCCACGCCGCGCGGTGTGCACCGCATTGACGTGAAATCGGCGCAAAACATGCAGCAAGCCGTCATGGAACAAGCGCCGGGTGCTACTGTTTTCATAGCGACGGCGGCGGTGGCGGACTGGCGGCCGGCCAGCACGGCAGAGCAGAAGATCAAGAAGGACGGCTCCGGCCTGCCGCCGGCGCTGCCCTTCGTGGAGAACCCGGACATCCTGGCTGGCGTGGCACAGGGTGAACGTGCCCGCAGCGGCGCGCTCTACTGCGTCGGCTTCGCCGCCGAAAGCCACGACCTGCTAGCCAACGCCCAAGTCAAACGCGCGCGCAAAGGCGTGCCGCTGCTGGTAGGCAACATCGGTCCCGCGACCTTTGGTCAGGACGACAATGCCCTGCTGCTGGTGGATGAGCACCGGGCGGTGGAACTGCCGCGCGCCGACAAGCTGACGCTGGCGCGCCAACTGGTGGCGGAGATTGCCCACCGCCTTGGCCAGTCGGCCTGATTTCCGAATTCCGTATTTCTCTGACCCCATGAAACTCGACGTCAAGATCCTCGATCCGCGCATGGCGGACCAACTGCCCGCCTACGCCACCCCCGGCAGTGCCGGCCTCGACCTGCGCGCCTGCATCGATGAGCCGCTGATGCTGCTGCCCAATGCCTGGCAGCTGGTGCCCACCGGCATCGCCATCCATCTGGCCGACCCCGGCTATGCGGCATTGATCCTGCCGCGCTCCGGTCTGGGCCACAAGCACGGCATCGTGCTGGGCAACCTGGTCGGCCTGATCGACAGCGACTACCAGGGCCAACTCATGGTCAGCGCCTGGAACCGTAGCGACATCGCCTTCACCATCCAGCCCATGGAGCGCATCGCGCAGCTGGTCATCGTGCCGGTGGTACAGGCGCAGTTCAACGTGGTAAACGAGTTCGCCGCTGCGACGGAACGCGGCGCCGGTGGCTACGGCTCGACGGGAAGAAGCTGAGCCCCCTGTTGCCGCTCACTGCGTGTGGCGGCCTCTCCCCCTCAGGGGGACAACCCCAGCGGCCCGGCAGAGCCGGTTCCGCGGGGTTCCCCGGTTTGGGCGGCCTGTTCTGAGGCGGACTGGGTTTAGTGGAGGTGCCCGTTGCCGGGGGCTTGCTCGTGCGGCGGGGCGATGCGGAAGAAGCCGGTACCGGCGGAGCCGCGGCCAACTTCCTCTTCGGTGGCTTCGCGCACGCCTTCGATCTTCATGGTCAGGCGCAGGGCGATGCCGGCCAGGGGGTGGTTGCCGTCGAGCACCACGTGCTCCGGATAGAGCTCGGTTACGGTGTAAAGCATGTCCTTGGGGGCGTCCGGGTTGCAGCCGGCGGGCAGCGCGGAGCCTTCGATGGTCATGCCTTCTTCCAGCTCGGCCGGGAACAGCTTGCGGTCTTCGAGGAAGACGAGCTGGTCGTTGTAGTCGCCGAAGGCCTCTTCCGGTTCCAGCTGCAGGGCCACCGTGGCACCAATGCCATGGCCCTGCAGGGCGTCTTCGATTCTCTTGAACAGGTCGTCGCCGCCAACCAGGAACTCGACTGGTTCATCGAGCACATCGAGTTCCTCACCCAAGGTGTCCTTGAGCGTCCAAGTCAGGGCGACCACGCATTGCTGATTGATTTCCATCAGGGAACTATAGCTTGCCCCGGGCGGCGCATCCATTACAGTTTCCTCCATGGACATTACTCAACCCCTGCAACTGCTGGGTGGCCTGAGCCCGGCTGCCTTCATGAAACGCCACTGGCACAAGAAGCCCTTGCTGGTGCGTCAGGCCATCCCCGGCTTCCAGCCCTTGCTCGCGCGTCCAGCGCTGTTTGAGCTCGCGGCACAGGAGGATGTCGAGTCGCGCCTGGTGACACTGCAGCGCACGCGCGGCCGCGAGCACTGGCGGCTGCAACGCGGGCCGTTTGCGCGCCGCGCGCTGCCGGCGCTCAAGACCCCGCTATGGACGCTTCTAGTGCAGGGCGTGGACCTGCACAACGATGCCGTGCATGCGTTGCTGAACCAGTTCCGTTTCGTGCCCGATGCGCGGCTGGATGACCTGATGATCAGCTACGCCAGCGACGGCGGCGGCGTGGGCCCGCATTACGACAGCTACGACGTTTTTCTGCTGCAGGCGCAGGGGCGCCGGCGCTGGCGCATCGGCCGGCGCTATGACCCGACGCTGCGCGACGATGTGCCGGTGAAGATCCTGGCCAATTTCGAGCCGGAAGAGGAGTTCGTCCTCGAGCCTGGTGACATGCTTTACCTGCCGCACCGCTACGCCCATGACGGTGTGGCGGAGGGGGGCGAGTGCATGACCTACTCCATCGGCTTCCGCTCCCCGGCGCGCAATGAACTGGCGCAGGAGCTGCTGCAACGCCTGGCTGATGAGGCGATCGAGGCGGGCGACGACCAACGTTACCGCGACCCAGGGCAGTCGGCGATCGACACCCCGGCGGCAATCCCGGCGGCGCTGCAGGGTTTCGCGCATCAGGCGGTGCACGACGTGCTGACGGACCCACAGGCCTTGGCCCGGGTGTTGGGCGAGTACCTGACCGAGCCGAAATCCAGTGTCTGGTTCGAGTCCGGTGGGCTTGGCGATATCCGGGGCGGCGTGACGCTGGACCGGCGCACGCGCATGATGTACGACGTCCATCATGTCTTCATCAACGGCGAGGCCTACCGCGCCTCGGGTCGTGACGCAACGCTGATGCGCCGGCTGGCCGACCAGCGCCGGCTCGAGGCCCGCGATCTGGCGCGCGCCAGCGCGGCGGCGCTCGAACTCCTGCAGTCCTGGGGCGAAGCGGGGTGGCTGCATGGCCTTGGACGCTGACGCCGATCCCGGTGCGGTGGAGCTACCCACGGGCCGCTTCGCCGGCCGCGAGGCCTTTGCGCAAAGCGTGCGCACCGCGTTGGCCTGTGCCGCACGCGAAGGGTGGCGCGAGCTCATTCTCAGCGATGCCGACTTTCACGATTGGCCCCTGCACGAGCGTACGGTGGTCGAGTCGCTGCAGGCCTGGGCGCGCAGCGGCCGCCATCTGCTGCTGCTGGCCACCCGCTTCGACGCGGTGCAGCGAAACCAGCCGCGCTTCGTCAGCTGGCGACGGACCTGGGACCACATCATCGAATGCCGCCAGTGCCGCGCCGCCGATCCGCAGGATTTCCCGAGTGCCATCTGGAGCCCGACCTGGGTGCTGCAGCGGCATGATCTGGCGCGCAGCGTGTTCGTCTGTTACACCGATGCGCCGCGTCGACTGGCCCTGCGCCAAGCCCTGGACGAGTGGCGCCGCAACAGCGCGCCGGGCTTTGCGGCAACCACGCTGGGGCTGTGATGCCAGAATTCCTTCTCAGGGATAGTCAGGATGGAATTTTTTTCCCTATAATTTAAGGCTGGATGGAACGGGCTCGAGCTGTTCCAG
>JAYRLJ010000284.1:0-4352 GCA_041905305.1 Hylemonella sp.
CAGCGTCTTCAGGCCGGGAGCATGCGGCGCCCAGGCGTCGTTGCCGAAATAGCTGTGGGTGGCGCCGGCTGCCACGATCAGATGGTCCCAATGCAACACCTGGCCGTCTTCCAGGGTCACCGTTCGCGCATGTGGGTCGATGCGCTGAACATCGCCCAGCAGCGTGCGCACATTGGCCTGCGCGCGCAGCACATGCCGGATCGGAGCGGCGATGGAGGGCGCCGACAGCCCGGCAGTGGCCACCTGGTACAGCAGAGGCTGGAAAAGGTGATGGTTGGTGCGGTCAACGACGGTGATGTCGACCGGCGCACGGCGCAAGGCGCGGATGGCTTCGAGGCCGCCGAAGCCGCAGCCGATCACCAAGACCTGAGGACGGGAAGAAGGGGTTGGCATGGCGCCATCCTAGTCTTCATGTTGCGCTGCAGCATCGAAGCGGCCAATGGCCCTGGCCGGGTCCGGACTTCACGGCAGGTCGCTAAGCGTTTTCCCGCTGGTGGGGGGCGCGCTTCTGCACGAAAAGTGTCGCTGTGGGACCTCCTTCGGGGTGCCCTGCCAAGGAGGGTCCCCGATGGAAAACATGGCCGTCATGCTGTTGGTCGCGGCGGTGGCCGCGCTGGCCGGTGCGGGTGGCGCCTGGCTTGCGCTGCAAAGCAAGCTCAAGCAGGCACTCACGCGGCTGCACAAGTACGAGCAGCTGCGCAAACAGCTGGAACAACAGAAGGCGCAGGCCTTCAAGCAGATCGAGCAATTGCAGGCCGACCTGACCGACATGCGCCGCGAACAGGCCCTCCACGATGCGCCGCGCGGCAAATCAGCGAAATCCGGGCAGGACTCCGTGGGCGGCGCCGCCTTGTTGGCGAGCGAACCCTATTTCGACAGCGAGTCGGCGGCGCCGGAGGGCTTTGCGCAGACGCAGATCACGCTGACGCCGCATTCCAAGGGTGTCTGAACTGGCCTCCCGCGGTCATCGCGGTGGAGCCATGAAAAACGGGCCGTGAAGGCCCGTTTTTGCTTGCTGTCTGGCGGAGAGAGCGTCTGCCTCCGCCATATTTCAGGCAGTCCCAAGTCGCATCACTTCGGACTGTCCTCCTATGAAAAGCAAAAATTCATAGCATCAACCAGTCTCATGCCATAGCATCCAGTTGCTGCCTTTTTGTTGGGCAGGATGTGGGAGCACTGGTGCCAAAGATCGCGCAGGAACTTGGACCGCTGGCCGTCAAACGCTTGACGCAGCCAGGGCTTTGGCCGGTCGGCGGTGTTGCGGGGCTTGCTCTCCGCGTGACAGAGACCGGGGCTCGGCACTGGGTCCTGCGCGTAATGATCGCTGGCAAGCGCCGCGACTTGGGTCTGGGTGCCTTTCCCGGCGTCACCTTGGCCGCAGCACGCGAAAAGGCGGCGGCGGCGCGCGATCTGATCCGGTCCGGCGTTGACCCTGTCGAACAGGCCAAAGCCGCCCGTAGTGCCCTCGCTGCTGAGCGAGCCGCCCTGCTGACCTTTGAGCAGTGCGCGGCCGGCTACATCAAGGACAACCGCAAGGGCTGGAAGAACGCCAAGCACGCCCAGCAGTGGGAGAACACACTGAAGCAGTGGGCTTACCCGTATCTCGGCCGACTTCTGGTGCGAGATATTGAGCTGCAGCATGTGTTGGGCGTGCTGAAGCAGCCGGCCGATCCCGGTCAGCAGGGTGGCCCCACGTTGTGGGAGGGCAAGACCGAAACCGCAAGCCGCATTCGTGGCCGTATCGAGGCCGTGCTCGACTGGGCAACGGTTCACCGTTATCGCCAGGGCGAGAACCCTGCCCGCTGGCGCGGCCATCTGGACAAGCTCCTGCCTAAGCCCAGCAAGGTGGCCAGTGTGGAGAGTCACGCGCGGGTGCCGGTCGAGGAAGCCGGGGCGTTCATGAAGAAGCTGCGGACGATGCAGGGCATGGGCGCCTTGGCGCTGCAGTTCCTCATCCTCACCGCCGCCCGCAGCGGTGAAACGCGAGGTGCAACCTGGGCCGAGATTGATCTGCAGGGCGGCATCTGGACGGTCCCGGCGAGCAGGATGAAAGCTGGCAAGGAGCACCGTGTACCCCTCAGTGCGAGCGCACTGGAGTTGCTGCAGGCCCTTCCGCGCATCGAGGACAGCGACCTTGTCTTCCCTAGTGCCAAGGGCAAGCCCTTGTCCGATATGACGCTGACGGCGGTCCTGCGCCGCATGGGTGTCGACGCGACTGCGCACGGCTTCCGCTCCACCTTCAAAGACTGGGCGTCTGAGCGGACCAACTATCCGGGGGAGGTCTCCGAGATGGCCCTGGCGCACGCCATTGGCGACAAGGTTGAAGCTGCCTACCGTCGCGGTGATCTGTTTGAGAAGCGGCGCCGAATGATGGAGGACTGGGCGGCATTTCTGGCCATCGATGCTCCCGCAGCCGAGGTGATCCCAATGAACCGGGCTTCCCGGTAAACCCGCGCCGGCCGGCAGCCGGCATCAAGGCGGGGCCAGGATTCGTTGCACCGGATCAAGGCCCCTAACTCCCGACCCGTTCACAGGAGGAACGAAATGGAAGCTGAAAAGCACTCTACACGGGGCTACCGCGACGGCTCGACTGCGGTCGACCTTGCACGCCAAGCCGCGTGGATGGAATCAAGGTTTCGCCGCGCGAGGGCCTACGCGGCTAGGACTGCTAAGCCGACATGGCGCAATAGAGGCCCTCGGGGATGGACTCGTGGCATGAACGACGCCCGAGTGTTCAAGGTCTTCTGGGTGGTTCTCCCGAAGATCCCATTGAAGCCAGGCACGACGCTTCGGAGCGGCGCAGTGGTGCCGGCCTGCGGGGCTTGGCTCAACAACTTGCCAGTCTCTCGAAGCTTTTGCACAAGGCGCCAAGCGTTGCAGCGGCTGAAGCAGCTTCAATGGAAGTTCCCAGATGCAGAGGTGATTGGCCTTCGATATTGGGATCGGGAGTACTGCCAAATGAGCCCGTGTTCCATTGAGGCGCCGAAGGAAGCACCGCTGGGCTGGTTGAATGTTCAAGCGGCCAAGGCGGCAGCTTGAGCCACTGACCCGAACGCACCGCCGCGCCTAGGCTGATCCCCGAAGACCCGCGACCCTGGCGGGCTGGCGCGGCGGACCTATCAGGGGGCGCGAGGGAGCGCATGCAGTTCATACCCTTGATGGATGGCGAGGCGCCGTTTCACTTGGAACCGGCCGACGTTGCCATTGAAATCGAAGACAACGCGCTACGCCATCTTGCAGAGGGGCAGCCGGGCCTACTTGCACGACTGGTGCCTGCTCTTGAGCGAGAGGCCATCGTCCGGTTAGCGCACGCGATGGGTGAGAAGAAGCCATCGTTCTCCGACATGGAGGACGCAGGGCTAGCCAGATGGCAAGTGCGCGCATGGAGATTTGCGCGGGACAGCCAAGACCACCCTGAAAGCACTGGCTGGGCATCCGCACAGGTCCTTCTTAGGGCCAGAGACTTGCGCGAGGCGGTTCAAGCCGGCGAGTCGGAAAAGGCGGCGGCCCTCGCCATGCTGCTCGTTGCCTGGGTGTTTGTCGGCGGCATAGGCGTGAAGTACGCGACGGCGGCGCCAGTTGCCGAGCGCCACATTGCAGCCCAGCGGAAGCGAGCCAAGAAGGAGCGCGCCGCTGTGAAGACAGACGAAGGAAGCGTGCGCAAGCGCGATCTTGTTCAGGACGCTTTGAAGCAGGCCGGCGAAGGCGCAGGCACTTCGGATGTTTGGCCGCACCTTTGGGCAACGCTCGATAGGCTGCACATGAACCCGAACGAAACCGGGGCAAAGGCAGAGCGCGAGATTTACGCGCGGGACGCCAACGGCAAAGGGGTGCAATTCACCTTCAAGGGCGTCCAAACCATGCTGCGTAGGATTCGTGGGCAGGCTGCATCTCGGCGAGGGCGTCCCGCGAAAAAGCCGCGCTAGCCCGGTTAGTGAAATGTGGCTTTTCAGACTGAAGGCACCCCATCAAGGAGTGCCCCATGCCACCGAGCATCACGCCCACCGAGTCCAGCCCCGCCGTTCTTCTTGCGGCCTCCGAAGCCGCACAGGTCCCCCCTGGCTTGGCGAACTTTGACAAGCTGCCTGACAGCGCCCACGTTCGCCTCCCCATCGTTGCCCAGTTGTTCAGCATCGGACCGGCCACGGTCTGGCGCTGGTCCAAAGAGGGGCGACTACCCGCGCCCAAAAAGCTAGGCCCCGCCACAACAGCGTGGAACGTGGGCGAGCTGCGCCGCACCTTGGCAGGCGGTGCAGCATGAAGCCCGGAAATGACAACGCCCTGACGACCGGTGGCACGGCGCAGGGCGTCGAGGGGGTTAGCTTTGCGAGCAACCCGAATTCTGCCGAGGC
>JAYRLJ010000285.1:0-4345 GCA_041905305.1 Hylemonella sp.
GTGCGCCACCGCGTGGAAGAACCCACGCAGCCCAAGGCCTGAGCCCAGGCGCTGGACGCACCCCCGCTACCCATCAACCCCAAGGAACGAACATGAGCCTGAACATGAGCAACATGGTGCTGCTGGCAATGAAGCAGACCGCCAAAGGCACCCCCGCAGCGCCCACGCCGGGCGCCAACGCCATTCTTTGCCGGGGCCTCACGCCCCAGCCCATCAAGGGCAAGTTTGTGGAGCGCAACTTGCTGCGCGGCTCCAAGGGCAACCAGGGTGCGCTGTTTGCCAGCGAGCACCGGGTGATGGAGTTCGAAGTGGAGCTGGCGGGCTCTGGCGCCGCTGGCACTGCGCCCAAGTTTGCCCCGCTGCTGCTGGGCTGCGACATGGCCGAAACCATTACCGCAGGCACCAGCGCCGCCTACCAGCCGCACGGCGACGAGGGCGACTACCTCACCCTGTTTGCGTACATGGACGGCATCCTGTTCAAGATGTCCGACGCCAAGGGCACCTGGAGCCTGTCGCTCAACGCGGAAGAACTCCCGGTGCTCAAGTTCAACTACATCGGGCGCTACCACGCGGTGGAGGATGCCGCATTCCCCACGGGCATTTCGTTCACCGGGTTTCAGCAGCCGCTGACGGTGGGCGACACCAACACCGCCACCTTCACGCTGGACGGCCTGAGCCTTGCCACCAAGTCGTTCAGCCTGGACTTGGCCAACCAGGTGGCGTGGCGCGACCTCATCAACGAATCCGGCGTGCGCAGCCCCGACCGCAAGCCCACGGCCAGCGCCGTGTTCGAGATGACCAAGGTGGCCACCAAGGACTGGGCCGAGAACGTGCGCACCGGCACGCTGATGGCGCTGCAGATCGTGCACGGCGTGACGGCTGGAAACATCGTGGACATCGCCACGCCCAAGCTGCAGTTCAACCAGGAGCCCTCGATGAGCGACCTGGACAAGACCGCGATGCTCAACGCCAACTTTGCCGTCATGCCCAACGCGGGCAATGACGAAGTGGTGCTGACCTTCCGCTGAGCCGGATCAACCCGGATCAACCCGGATCAACCCATATCAACCCGTATCAACCTACACAGAAAGCACGCCATGGCAGTCCGTTTCAAGCCCGTTTCTCAGTTTCCGGTCGAAGTCACCTTTCCCGCGCCCAATGAACAGGGCGGCTTCGACGACAACACCTTTACCGCGCACTTCAAGCCCGCCACCAGCGAAGAGCTGCGCACGCTGCGCGACGGCACCGACCTGGAAACCGTGCGCAAGCACCTGGTGGGCTGGGACATGGTGGATGAAGAGACCAAGCAGCCCGTGCCATTTACCCCGCAGGCGCGGGATGCGCTGCTGAGCATCAGCTCTGCCCCTTACCACATCGCCATGGCGTTCTACCGCGCCAGCAACGGCGTCAAGGCAAAAAACTAGTCGCCGCCGCCAGGGCCTGGGCGGGCGTGCGCAGCGGCGCAGCCCGTTCTGCCGTGGTGGTGGACGAGGCGCTGGAGGCCGGCATGCGCCGCTTCGGCGCCTCGCAGGATGAGATAGCTCAGGTGCGGCGCGAAAGGGGCGCCGCCCAGGCGCAAGACCCGGACGTGTGCGAGGTGCTGCAGGAAAGCTGGCCCGTGTGGCAGTTCTTTTTGCGGGCGCAAACGCAGTGGCGCTATGTCAGCGGCGGCATGGCCCCGCCCATGAAGGTGGCGCTGGACTATGCGGGCATCGAGGCGGTGGCGCGCATCCGGGGGGTGGCGCCGCAGCAGTTGGAAGTGTGGGCCGATGACCTGCAGACCATAGAACTGGCGGTGCTGCAGGCAGAAAACGAATTGGCTGCGCGGCGCAGCCGCAGGACATAGGAAGGGCACCATGAATCTGGGTTCGCTGATCGTCAAGCTGTTGCTGGAGCGCTCGCAGTTCCGCGCCGAGCTTGCCCAGACGGTGCAGGAGACCAACGCTGCCGCGTCCGACATCAAGGGGCAGGCGCAAGCACTTGCGGGGGCTGTGTCGGATGCCATGGGCGCCCAGACCACCGCCGTGCAGACCACCGTGAGAGCGCTGGGTGTGCTGGGCCCCGTGCTGGGCACAGTGGCCGCCGCCGCGGCTGTGGTTGGGGTGGCTCATCACCAGGCCGCGCAGGAAACCCTGGCCTACGAGAAGGCCATCATCCTCTCGGGCAATGCCGCGGGTGTGACGTCCGGGCAGCTTGCCGACATGGCCCGGCGCATTGACGGCGTTGCAGGCACCCAGGCCAACGCCGCCGCCGCGCTGGCCACCATGACGGCCGGCGGCAAAGTGGCCGCAGAGAACCTGGAAAAGGTCAGCCTGGCCGCCATCGAGATGGAGCGCGCCACCGGGCAGGCCGTGGGTGACACGGAGCGGATTTTTGCCCGGCTTGGCGATGCGCCCACCAAAGCCGCGCTGAGCCTGAACGAGTCCATGCACTTCCTCACGGCCAGCACCTACGCGCAGATCAAGGCGGCCGAAGACCTGGGTGACAAAGAGGGTGCCGCCGCGATTGCACAGGGCGCCGCTGCAGACGCCATGCGCACCCGGGCCGCAGAGATTGAACAGCACCTTGGGTCCCTTGAGCGCGTGATGCGTGGCGTGCGCTCTGTTGCTGCTGAAATGTGGGATGCGGTTCTGAACATCGGCCGCCCCGCAACCCTGGACAGCCAGATCGCCGCACTGAACAACAAGATCAAGCAGACCGCATGGCGCGGCCCTGCCGCGACCGAAGGCTTGCAGCAGGAAATTGCGTACCTGCAAGAGCAGCAGCGCATGGTCAAGCGCAGTACCGAGGCGCAGGCAGAAAACAACCGGGTGCAACAGGCACGCATCGAGCTCTCCCAGGCGCTGGAGCAGACAGCAAGCAAGCAGGAGAAGATGGCGCTTGCCGTCGCCCGCGCCAATGCGCTGGCAGACAGATCAGGGGCCACGGCAGCGCAGCGGCTGCAGCTTGTGACGGCTGCGCAGGAGAAGTTTGCTGAGAAATCGACTTCTGCCACCAAGGCCACGGCCTCGGAATATGACAAGTTGATGCAGCGCCTGGGGGTAGATGTGCCCAAGGCCGCCGCGCAGGCCCAGGCCGCGCAGCAGGGCTACAACAAGGCGCAGGCCGAGTTCGTTGCGCTTGCTGGTAGCCCCGCCTGGGCCAAGTTCACGAACGAGCAGCGGGCCGCTGTTGCTGTGCTGTACGAGCAGAAAATTGCCCGCGAGCAGGTGGCTCAAGCCACCGAAGCTGAGGAGAGGGCCACGCTGGAGGCTGCCAAGGCGCGCGATAAGGCTTTGTCCACAGGGGAAAAAGAGCTGGACAGGCTTCGTGCAATGGTGATCGCCCAGGAGGAGCAGAACGCACGCCTGGGCCTGTCGAAGGAAGCCGTTGCAGACCTGGACGCTGCCAAGCTGGAAATGATGGCGACGGACCTTGAGCTGCAAGCCATCAAAGCCCTGGACAGGAATCTTGACGAGCAGCAGTACGAGTTGCTCAAGAAGCAGGCGCAGGCCTACCGCGATCTTGCCCAGGCCAAACGCGATGGCGCCGCAAGGCAGGCTGCTGTTGAGAGCGAGCGGGAGCTGGAACGCACTGCCGACAAGGCTGCGCGCGAGGGCGAGCGTGCCGCAGCCCGCATCGAGCAGTCTTTGACCGACGCCCTCATGCGCGGCTTCGAGTCCGGCAAGGACTTCGCCAAGAACATGCGCGACACCATCGTGAACATGTTCAAAAGCCTTGTGCTGCAACCCATCGTCAAGGGGATTGTGAGCCCCTTTGCTGGAGCGTTGACGGGCGCGCTGGGCTTGTCCACTGCTGCGCAAGCGGGGCAGGGCATCAGCGGCGTGTCCACGGCCATCAGTGGGGCATCGCTGCTGGGCAGCATGGGCAGCTTGAGCGCGGGCCTGAGCTATGGCGCGCAAAGCCTGTTTGCCAACGGCCTTGGAACCACGCTCACGGCGGGCACGCAAATGCTTGGCGCTGGCTCCTACATGGGTGGCCTAGGCACCATCGCTGGCGCCCTCGGCCCCATCGCCCTTGGCATCGGCCTGCTCTCCAGCCTCATCAAAAAGAGAACCCCGCACATGGGCGCGGGCGTCACCTACAGCGCGGCCGATGGGCTGGTGGCTGGTGCAGACCAGTACAGCCAGGCCAACTACGGCTTTGGCGCGGCGGGCGAATACAACAGCGCAGCCGAGTCCACCGTGTCTGCCGTTGCGCGCGGCATTGCCACCGCGTTGGACTCCACCGCCCGCGCCTTTGGGCGCCAGGCGGGCTTTGAAATCAGCACCGCCTTTGCGGACGACAAGAGCAAAGACGGCGCCTGGGGCCAACTCGCCATCCGGCGCAACGGCGAGACCATTTT
>JAYRLJ010000286.1:0-4335 GCA_041905305.1 Hylemonella sp.
TATCGGCCGCTTCATGCCGCCGGTCGTCCCCGGCGTGCAGGCCGACAGCCTGCCCGAGCTGGCGCACAAACTGGGCCTGCCGGTGGAGGCCTTCATGCGCACGCTCAACGCCTACAACGCGGCCTGCCGCGTCGGTACCTTCGATCACACGGCGCTCGATGACTGCCACACCGAGGGCGTGGCACCGGCCAAGACGCATTGGGCGCTGCCGCTGGACACCGGCCCTTACTACGGTTACGCACTGCGCCCGGGCATCACCTTCACCTACCTAGGGCTGAAGGTCAACGAGCACTCGGCGGTGCACTTTGGCGGCGTGCCCAGCGACAACCTGTTCGTGGCCGGCGAGATGATGGCCGGCAACGTGCTGGGTAAGGGCTACACGGCCGGTGTGGGCATGTCGATTGGCACGGCTTTTGGGCGCATAGCCGGCACCCAGGCAGCGCAGGCGGCTATGAAATCAGGAGCAAATTCGGTGAAGGCGAAGGAGACGGCACGTGCAGCAGCTTGAGACGTTGACGCGGGAGGCGCGCGCCCTGGCCAACAGTGACGTGGTACCGGGCAGCGCCGAAGCCGAGGTGGCACGCCAGCTGCAGATCTGCAATGCCTGTCGCTACTGCGAGGGCTTCTGCGCCGTCTTCCCGGCCATGACGCGACGCCTGTCCTTCCCCGTCGCCGACGTGCACTACCTCGCCAACCTGTGCCACAACTGCGGCGCCTGCCTGCACGCCTGCCAGTACGCGCCGCCTCACGAATTTGCGGTCAACGTGCCACAGGCCATGGCCCGGGTGCGGCTGCGCACCTACACCGACTATGCCTGGCCGCGTGCACTGGGGCGCCTGTATGAACGCAACGGCCTGACCGTGGCGCTGGCCACCGCCGGCGCGCTGGCCTTTTTCCTGGTGTTGGCCTTGGCGCTCAACGGCACCTTGTCAGCGGCACCGGACGCGGGCAACTTCTACAGCATCTTCCCGCACAACCTGCTGGTGGTCCTGTTCGCGCCCGTGTTCCTGTTTGCCGTGCTGGCCTTGGCGCTGGGTGTGCAGCGCTTCTGGCGCGAGGTGACGCCGGGGCGCGAGTACGAGGCACCGGCGGTGGCCGCGGTGCGCGGCGGGGCGGCGGCCGAGGCGACCCACGATGTGCTGCGCCTGAAGTACCTGGACGGCGGCCACGGCGAGGGCTGCCACAACGAGGACGACGCGTGGACCAAGCAGCGCCGCGTCTTCCACCATTTCACCTTCTACGGCTTCCTGCTCTGCTTTGCCGCCACCAGCGTGGCCACGCTCTATCACTACCTGTTCGGTTGGGCGGCGCCGTACGACCTGCCGAGTCTGCCCAAGCTGCTGGGCGCCGTCGGCGGCGTGGGTCTGCTGATCGGCACGGTCGGCCTGTGGCGTCTGAACCTGCGCCGCCACCCGCAGCATGGCGATGCGGCACAGAAGTCGATGGACCGCGGCTTCATCGCTCTGTTGTTCTGCGCCGCGCTGACCGGCCTGGCACTGTGGGGCGCGCGCGGCACGACGGCCATGCCGACCCTGCTGGCGCTGCACCTCGGGTGTGTGATGGCGCTCTTTCTCACCCTGCCCTACGGCAAGTTCGCGCACGGCATCTTCCGCAGTGTCGCGCTGCTCAAGTGGGCCATCGAGAAGCGCCTGCCCAGCCGGCTCAAGCTGGGTGATGACTGAGGGGCCTCAGCCCTGCAGCTGCTGCACCGAAGCGTCGGTGTAAACCAGCTCGAGTGGATAGCGCTGTCCGCGCAGGTGGTCTTCCATGCAGCGCAGCACCAGCGGACTGCGGTGGCGGGCGGTGCTGGCGCGGATCTCGTCCGGCGTCATCCACACGGTGCGCACGATGCCGGTATCCAGTTGCGTGCCGGGCACCACGTCACCCAGCGTGCCGGCAAAGGCAAAGCGCAGGTAGGTGATGTCCTCCATGGCCTCACCAGGGCGCTGCCGCTGCAGGCGCGACAGGTAGATGCCCAGCAGGTGCGAGGGCGTGAAGCGGTGGGTGGTCTCTTCCAGCGCCTCGCGTGCACAGCCATCCACCGGTGATTCGCCCGGGTCCAGGTGGCCGGCCGGGTTGTTGAGCTTCAGCCCCTCGGGCGTTTCTTCTTCCACCAGCAGGTAGCGGCCACCGCGCTCGATGATGGCGGCAACGGTGACGCTGGGTTTCCATCGTGTGTCCATGGCGTGGAATTATGAGTGGCGCCCAAATAACTTATGGGACCCATGTTCTTGAGGGCCGTAATTCTCGGGTAAGCTGCTGGTCGCGTGCGACTTGCCCTGCGGGGTATAGGCTGCCCGACCGTCAGAATAATCGTGTTCAGGAGATGACTTATGGAAGCTGGCACAACCCAACCGGCGCAACGTATCGGTGTGCCGCGGGAAATCTTCCCAGGTGAAAAGCGCGTGGCCACGGTGCCCGAGGTGGTGGAGAAGCTCATCAAGCTCGGTTTCCACGTGGCCGTCGAGTCCGGTGCAGGTGAGGGCGCCAACTTCAATGATGATGCCTATCGCGCCGCCGGTGCCGAAGTGATCCAGGGCGCCGCGGCGCTGTGGGCGGCCTCGGATATCGTGTTCAAGGTGCGAGCGCCCAGCCCGGACGAGGTGGCGCTGATGCGTGAAGGCACGACGCTGATCGGCTTCATCTGGCCGGCGCAGAACCCGGAGCTGATGCAGCAACTCGTTGCGAAGAAGGCCACCGTGCTGGCCATCGATTCGCTGCCGCGCACGCTGTCGCGCGCGCAGAAGATGGACGCCCTCACGTCCACCGCCGGTGTCAGCGGCTACCGCGCGGTCATCGAAGCCGCCAATGCCTTCGGTCGCTTCTTCAATGGCCAGATCACGGCTGCGGGCAAGGTGCCTCCGGCCAAGGTATTCATCGCCGGTGCTGGTGTGGCCGGCCTGGCGGCCATCGGTACGGCGGCCAACCTGGGCGCCATCGTGCGTGCCAACGACACCCGAGCCGAGGTGGCCGACCAGGTCGTGTCGCTGGGTGGCGAGTTCGTCAAGGTCGACTACGAGGAAGAGGGTTCGGGCGGTGGCGGCTACGCCAAGGTCATGTCCGAGGGCTTCCAGGCCGCGCAGCGTGCCATGTACGCCCAGCAGGCGCGCGAGGTCGACATCATCATCACCACCGCGCTGATTCCGGGCAAGCCGGCGCCCAAGCTCATCACCGCCGAGATGGTGCAGTCCATGAAGCCGGGCAGCGTGATCGTCGACATGGCGGCCGAGCAGGGCGGCAACTGCGAACTGACCGAGCCGGGTAAGGCGGTCGTCAAGCACGGTGTCACCATCATCGGCTACACCGACCTCGCCTCGCGCCTGTCCAAGCAGTCGTCCACCCTGTACTCGACCAACCTGCTGCGTCTGGCCGAGGAGCTGTGCAAGACCAAGGATGGTGTCATCAATGTCAACATGGAAGACGACGCGATCCGTGGCCTGACGGTGGTGAAGGAGGGCAACATCACCTGGCCGCCTCCGCCGCTCAAACCCGTCGCGGCACCGGCACCCAAGCCGGTGGCCGCCCCCGCGGCCGAGAAGAAAGGTGGCCACGGCCATGGCAGCAGCGGCCCGCTGCCGGCCAAGACCCTGGCCATCATCTTTGCTGTCGCTGCCGTGGCCTTCTGGTTCATCGGCGCCTATGCGCCGGCGGCCTTCCTGGGCCACTTCACGGTCTTCGTGCTGGCTTGCTTCATCGGCTACATGGTGGTGTGGAACGTGACGCCTGCGCTGCACACGCCGCTCATGAGCGTGACCAACGCCATCTCCAGCATCATCGCCATCGGCGCACTGGTGCAGATCGCCCCGCCTGAGGCGGGCACCGCCGGCCGCCCGGATGAGTTGATCCGCTGGCTGGCCTTTGCCGGCATCGTGCTGACGGCGGTCAACATGTTCGGTGGCTTTGCCGTGACACGCCGCATGCTCGCCATGTTCCGCAAATAAGAACGAGAAGAAAGGAAACACGATCATGTCCCAAAGTCTCGCGACGGTGGCCTACCTCGGTGCCGCCATCCTCTTCATCCTCAGTCTGGGCGGCCTGTCCAACCCGGAAACTTCACGCCGCGGCAACCTGTTCGGCATCATCGGCATGACGCTGGCCGTGCTGGCCACCGTCTTCGGTCCACGTGTCAGCCCCACCGGCATTGCCTGGATCGTCGGCGCGCTGGTCATTGGCGGCGGCATCGGTCTCTACGCCGCGAAAGTGGTGAAGATGACGCAGATGCCCGAGCTGGTCGCGCTCATGCACAGCCTGGTGGGCCTGGCGGCTTGTCTGGTCGGTTTTGCCAGCTATGTCGATACGTCCATTCAGTACCAGGGCGCGGAGAAGATCATCCAT
>JAYRLJ010000287.1:0-1951 GCA_041905305.1 Hylemonella sp.
CGGTGTGGGCCGCGGCGGACATGGCGGGGCGCCATGCCTTGGGGACCTGCACTTCCACGACCGTTTGAACATCGACCGCAGCGGCAGGGGCCTCCGCAGCTTCAGCGAACAGGTCGGGGTATGCGGGGGCTTCGGTGTCGAAGCCCGGCAAGGAAAGGGTGTAGCCACCCTGGCTGGATGGGGACATGTGATCTCCGTGATGTGGAGAGAGCACACGCCCCCCTGGGGAGCGTGAGCTCCCGGTGGGAGGGGGTCCGCGGGCCGCTGAGGCGGCATGCGGTCGTGTGTCGACCAGCCGGACTGCCTGAAAGGCAGTAGGCCGATGCGAACGGATCTGGGGTTCGGTGCGGCCGCCTGTCAGGCGGGCACCGGAAGGACTCACCGCCTGAAGAGGCGGCGGCGGGGCAGGGCCCAGCGCGGATCTACGTGCGGGTCACGACCGCTAACGCCGGCTGTGCCGGAACGCCTCAGAGGGCGGCTGTGGCCGGAAGCCACGAAGCGAATCGAGTATGGAACAAGGGTGCTGGAAGGGAAAGACAACGCGCCACGCCGGCGCATGTTCATCAGGCATGAACCGACCAAAGGCAGCCGCGCCGCGTCAAAGGGGCGCGGCAGCTCTCGGGCTTGGACCGGCTGCGCTTCGGGGTCGCCGCCTTCAGACCGCCGCTTGCTACGATTGCTACGTTTTCTCTGCTATCGCTCTTGCCTGCAAGACGCCCTATGGGAACCAACGCCAGCCCCGCTGTACTGCTTCGGCGCATCGCCCATCTCGAAGCGGCCGTAGGACGACTGACCGAAGACCTGGAGAGCCTTCGAAGGGCGGTCAGCCGCCACGGGTTCGCCTCAAGCTTGGCCGGCGGCTTGCGATCGCAGGTGGCCCGGTCTCCGATTCCAACCGGCCTGGCCGGCGCTCTCGCGCGTGGGGAGGCAACCAAGGTGCAATGGGTCAAGGAAGGGCTCGTCGTCCCTGGTGAACAACTCGCACGAGCCTGGGGCCTCACTAGGCAGGCGTTGAGGCCGGCCGCAGGTCGGGGCGAGGTCTTCGCCGTGAAGATCGGCAATCGGCTTTTCTACCCCCGAGCGTTCTTGGCCCTGGACCGCCAAGCCGTGGCCACCGTGTGCCACGCGCTGGGCGATCTCGACGCATCCGAAAAGATGATCTTCTGGTTGCGCGAGCATGGGGCGGTAGGAGGGAAGGGGATCGCCGCCGCCCTGGACGGAGGAACTGCGGTAGTCAAGGCGCAGCGGCTGGCTGCGGCCTGGGCGCGCGAGCGAGGAGGCGGGCGCGTCGTCGCTGCATGAGACCGAGGCATTCGACGCGCCGCTCCGAGCCGTCCAGCGACTCAAAGTGCGGGTGCGAAGTCAAGAGGCGCGCCGGCAGGCCTCACGCACAATGGTCGGCATGAGCATTCGCAAGACGGCCAAGAAAACCGCGGTGGCGCATCGCGATTCGCGCTCGGGCGCGGCGGCGGACGTGCCCGTTGAGTCGGCGTTTGGCGAAGTGGTGGATCTGATTCGTGCTGCGCGCCAGCGCGCCCACCAGGCTGTAAATACTGAGCTCATCGGCCTGTACTGGCAGATCGGCGAGTACATCAACGGCAAGCTGGCAGCGGCTGAGTGGGGCGAGGGCGTTGTGGAACGTCTGGCGCAGCACCTGGCACGCACGGAGCCGGGACTGCGTGGCTTCTCGGCCCAGAACCTGTGGCGCATGCGGCAGCTGTTCGAGACCTACCGCGACGCCCCAAAGCTCTCACCACTGGTGAGAGCCTTGCCCTGGACCCACAACCTCATCATCCTGGGCCAGTCCAAGCGCGCCGAGGAGCGAGAGTTCTACCTACGCATGGCGGTGCAGCAGCGTTGGGGCAAGCGCGAGCTGGAGCGGCAGATCCGCATGGGAGCCTTCGAGTAGGCGGTCCTGGCGCCTGCAAAACTCTCACCAGCGGTGAGAGAA
>JAYRLJ010000287.1:1961-4330 GCA_041905305.1 Hylemonella sp.
ATCCACGGAGAGTCGGCGACGGCTGTCTTCAAGGACGCCTATGCGCTGGAATTCCTGGACCTGCCGACCGGCCACACCGAGGCCGACTTGCACCGCGGCCTACTCGGTCGGCTGCAGGCCTTCCTGATCGAACTGGGCCGCGACTTCTGCTTCGTCGGCCCGGAGTTCCCGTTGCAAGTGGGCGGGCGGGACTTCGCGCTCGACCTGCTGTTTTTCCACCGCGGCCTGAACTGCCTGGTGGCCATCGAGCTGAAGGTGGACCGTTTCGAGCCCGAGCATCTGGGCAAGCTGAACTTCTACCTGGAAGCGCTGGACCGTGACGTGCGCAAGCCGCACGAAAACCCGGCCATTGGCGTGCTGCTGTGCGCGTCGAAGGACAGCGAGGTGGTCGAGTACGCGCTGAGCCGAGCACTATCGCCTGCACTTGTCGCGCAGTACCAAACCCAGTTGCCAGACAAGAAACTGCTGGCCGCCAAGCTGCACGAGTTCTACAACTTGAATGCACCGCAGGCTGAATTGCACCAGCCGCTGACGAAACCTCGCGCGAAGAAGTTTGGCAAGACGCGTTGGCCTGGCGCTTCCAGTGCGTGTAACCGGTTAAGTTAAGGCTTGTGCGACACCTGCCCTCGCGCGCAGATAGTCGCGCGTCCTCGTTGCGTCCGGGCAGGTGTTGCATAAGCCTCGAGGGAGGAAACCGCGGCGAACGCCACGGTGGTCGTCGAGCGCAGTGGCTATGGCGATTGGTCTGCGCGGGCGAGACGATTGGAGTGCGCGCGATGCCTCGCGCAGGCGGCGCTGACCGGTGCGCATGCCATGCGTCGCGCCACTGCGCTGCAGCAAAGGCGCTCAGCGAGGCACTCTGGGGTGGCGTTCGAGCAGTGCACGCAGTTGTCCACCGGACGCCGTGTGCAGCGTCGAGTTGGTCGGCGGTGATCGAGCCCGCTCATGGTGCCGGTGGCGCCCGAATCGAGTTGTCGCGCAAGAAGACCTGCAGCACCACCATCGCATGGCCGCAATGCGAGCACATGAAGGTTGGTGCTGGCGCGGCCGGCGCATCGTCAGCGGACTTGTCGGGCGGTGTCGCGTGCAACAACTCGCGCGCCCGCGCCAGGTTGTCGCGCCGATTGCCGTTGGCCAGCAACCCGTAGTGCCGGATCCGGTGGAAGCCGCTGGGCAGCACGTGCAGCAGGAAGCGGCGCATGAACTCCTGCGGGCTCAGCGTCATCGCCTTGTGACGCGTCTTGCCCTTGGCTCGATAGTCCTTCCAGCGGAAGGTGACGCCGCGCTCGTCCATCGCGAGCAGCCGGCTGTTGGAGATGGCCACGCGATGCGTGTAGCGCGACAGGTAGGCCAGCACCGCCTGCGGCCCGGCGAATGGCCGCTTGGCGTAGACCACCCACTCGCACTGGCGCAGCGGCGCCAGCCAGGCCTTGAAGGCCACGGCGTCGGCCAGCGTCGCGTGCTCGCCGAAGAACTTGAGCGCGCCGCTGTCGTGCAGCCGTTGCAGTTCCTCCAGGAAGCGTCGCCTGAACAGCCGGGACAGCACGCGCACCGACAGGAAGAACCCCGGCCGGCAGGCCACCCAGCGCGAGCCGTCGCTCGCCAGTCCGCCGCCCGGCACGATGCCATGCACATGCGGATGGTGGGTCAGCGCCGAGCCCCACGTGTGCAGCACCAGCGTGGCGCCGATGTTGGCGCCCAGGTGCTTGGGATCGGCTGCGATCCGCAGCAGCGTCTCCGCGGTGATGTCGAACAGCAGTCCGTACAGCGCGGCCTTGTTCTGGTACGCGATGTCTGCGATGGGCGCCGGCAGCGTGAAGACCACGTGGTAGTACTCCACCGGCAGCAGATCGGCTGCTCGCGCATTCAGCCAGCGCTTGGCCGCGCTGCTCTGGCACTTCGGACAGTGCCGGTTGCGGCACGAGTTGTATGAGACCTCGTCCTGGCCGCAGCCCTCGCAGCGCAGCACATGGCCGCCCAGTGCCGCCGTGCGGCACTGGGTGATGGCCGACATCACCTTCAACTGGGCCAGGCTCAGGTGGCCGCGCTCGGCCTCACGCCATACGGTGCCGTGGGCGCGGAAGATGTCGGCGACCTCCAGCGAGGGTCGCCCCTGCACGACGGCGGGCTGCTACTGGGCTGGCGGCTGCGGCGCAGGCTCGGGAGCAGGTTCGGCTGCGGGCCTGTCGGATGTGTGATCCAGCGGGCTGATCACCCGGCGCAGCAAGTCAGTGGCCACGGCGGCGTACAGGGTGGTGGTGTCCAGCCGCTTGTGGCCGAGCAGCACCTGGATGACGCGGATGTCGACCTTCTGCTCCAGCAGGTGGGTGGCAAAGGCGTGGCGCAGGCCGTGCGGCGTGATGCGCTTG
>JAYRLJ010000288.1:0-4329 GCA_041905305.1 Hylemonella sp.
ACCACTCGGGTGAGCGCCGGCCCGCTATCGCCCTCGGCATCCTCAACGGCCAGACTCTCCGCAGAAAACACCAGCTCATAAATCCAGTTGCCCGCCTCCTGGGAAACAAAGCGCTCGGAGGCAAGCCGCAGCTTTCGGCAGTCCGGCAGGCGCTGCCCCAGGAGCGCCAGGCGCACCGCATCGGTAATCGCCAGCGCCCCGTAGGCGTCATGCAGCGTGCGCGCCACCACGGAAATGCCAATCGACAACTCCCGCCCCTGTGCCACGATGCCGGTATCCACCACCTCGCCATAGCGGCTGCCCCGGTAATCCACCAGGAGCGCCGCACGCGGATGATTCATGCGCCAGGCAGCAGGGTTGTCCGGGTACAGCTCCACCGCCACGCCGGGCACCTGGGCCTTCAGACGCTCGGCCGCCGCCAGCAAAATGGCCTTGGTCGTCGCCATTAAAATTCCCCCCCCACGAACACCCGCCCCGGCGTCGCCGCCTTCGGGCTGCCCGCAGGCGCCGTCGTGCCCAGGCGCAGGTCGCCGGCTGCAATCGCCGCCAGCGTCTTCCGGGCCGCATCGCACTCGCGCCGCACCGCCTCGGGAAAATCCATTCCCTCCGGCCGCCGGGCGTACAGCCGGCAGCGCGCCAGGCTCACGCACAGATGCTTGATGATGGCCGGCGCAGGCACCGGCAACACCAGCCCGCCATCGGCCAGCGCCGCATCAATCTCGGCGGATGCCGCCGCCAGCATCTCGCCAATCACCGTCGCATCCGGCACCGTCGCCATCGGATCATCCGCACTCAAACGCAAGAGCGTTTCGGGCGGAATCGCCAAGGCGAGGTCGGATTGCAGGGCGTAGGTCACTCAGAACCCCCGTTGCCAGCGGTTGCCCCGGCCTTGTGCCGCGTTTTTTTGCCTTGGGTAATACCAACACCCACCCCGGCATCGTTTAACGCCTTGGCGGGGCTGTTTTGCGTTTCTGCCGTTTTTTCACCATCGACCGCGGAAACCGCCCCCTCGGGGGCAGCCTCCGGGTTATGGTGGCGGCGCAAAGTTCCGATGCCCATGACCACCCCCTCCTTACTGGGTCACCAGCTTGACCGCCGGCAGCGGGCTGCCCTGGAACATCGCCGTGGCAAAGATGGAATCCGCCGTGATGACCGTGGTGCGCTTGATGGTGTCGCGCTCGGTCTCCACATTCATATTGCGCTGATACCACAGCCCCAGGGCGCCCTTCTTCAGCAGCAGGTTGCGGTAAGTGTTGGGCGAGCCGGCCACCGTGGTGATGGCATCCGACACGCGGATCGGCACGCCGTAAATCTGGCCCACCACGCCCTTCTCGATCACCTGGTCGGCCTTCTGGGTCAGGGTCTTGAACTCCGGGAGCTTGATCAGGTCGCGGTAGACCTTGGAATGCACCACCAGGCCGGAGATATTCACCGAGGCGTCATTCCACTTGCCGATGGCGTCCACGATGTCGTTCAGGGTGATGGTGCCGGCGGCCGTATGTTGCAGGCTGCTGGTTTCCGCTGCCACGATCAATTCGCGGTCGGCAGCACGGGCAGCGTAAATGGCAAACTGGCGCGCCACTTCCTTCAGCGGGTCGTCGTAGCTGGCCAGGAGCGCCTCGTCGGTCACCTCCACGCCACGGGCAAACTTCTTCACCGTGGCCGTCGCAGCGGTGGCCGCGATGTTGGCCACCGGCATGGCACTCCCCTCGGCCACCTCGGTAAAGTCGCCAATGGTGCCCCAGCGCGGAATCTTGATCGTATTGCCGGGGCCGCCCTTCAGGTTATCCAGCACAGTGACGGCATCCGAACCCGCCAGCGCCAGTTGGCCGGGGATTTCGGCGGCAATCATCGCCGCCAGCACTTCCGGGATGATCACATTCGAGGTCGTGGTTACAGGCATGGTCGTGCTCCTTATTCAGTAAGGCCGGCAGCGCGGCGGAAGGCTTGCGGGTCGCGCTGGAACAGCGCAGCGGCTTCGTGGCCGCTCATCTGTCCAATCGGCTTGATCTCGGCTTCCGAATGGTCAGCAGCCGCCTCGCCCATCGGGATCACGGCAGGCAGGGCAGAGAGCGCCTCGCGGAAGGCTTTTGCCAGCGGCTTTTGCTGATCGCCTTCGGCAAAGTCAGCCGGGGATTCGGCCAGATGGTCCAGCGTCGCCACCATGGCCGGCGCCACGCCGGGGGTCAGCTTGCCGGCCTTGACCAGGGAATCGGCAAAGGCCGCGTGCTCGGCGTGCGTCGCCGCGCGCTTCTGTTCATTGAGCGCAGCCGTGGCCGCCTCAGCGGTCGCCTTCAGGCTGGCGTTCTCCGCCTCGATGGCGGTCAGCTTGGCCTTGAGTTCAGCCAGCTCGGGGTTTTGGTCAGACATTACGGGGTCTCCTTGCTCGGATTGATTGCGACAAACTTCTTCAAACTCCGCCACCCCGTCACCCTCCGACAGCGTCACCGGCGAGAGCCCCTTGACGGCAGGCGCAGCACCGCCCAGCAGCCCGACATGGCGCAGGTACAACACGCCAGGCACGGGGTTGGCCGGGGATTCGGGGAGATACAGGGAAGCGGAAATCTTGCGGTACATGCCCACGCGGATCGCGTCGGCCAGCAGAGGGTCAATGGCATCCACCTCGGCAAACAGGTCATCACCTTCCGCCACCAGGCGCGCCACCCAGCCATAAGCCGGCGTGTTGTCCTGCGGGTGGCCGATCACCAGCGGCGCAGCGAAGCGGGCCGGGTCGTAGGCAGCCGCCATCGCTGCCAGCTCGTCCGCTGTATACAAGCGGGTGATGCCGTTGCCCGAGGTGTGCAAGCCAGCCCTAAAAATATGCAGCCGGGCCACGGGGTTTGAATCCGTGGACGCCGGCTGCCAAGGGCTACCGCTCGCGTCGAAAGAGGAAATCAGGGAGGGATGTGCATACATGCCGCCATGTTGCCCGTGGCGGGCAGGCCGCTGAATTAAAGGGATTTAGCCCTTATCCACAGCCCCGGAGAAATCAGGCCAGATCGGCCAGCGCATCCTTGATGTAGTCGGTCAGCGTTGCCAGGGCAGGCCCCTGGGCGGCCTTGTCGTCAGGGAAGAAGGGGCGGGCCGGAATGTCGCCCCACGGAATGGGCGCGCCGCGCCGGGTCTGGCCGAACTTCCCGCGCTTGGCGCCGTACTGCAACACCGCCGCCTGAACGCCGCCCGCCGACACCAGCACCGACTGGCTACCCTGAACGTGGTGCGCCAGCCGCACATCCTTGAAAATACCCGAGTCGATCAGCGGCTTGTCACCGCGCTTTTTGAGCAGCGTGGTCGGGCTGTTGGGCGCGAATGGCCGCCCCGCCCAATCCTTGCCGCTCTCGATGCCGGTGCGCGTACCTTCCACCAGGCGCTGCCCGATGCGGTCCAGCGCCGGACTCATGTCGCCCAGCCGGGCCGCCAGCTTGTCCAGCGCCTGCTTCAGCTCCCGGTCGTCGAGTTGCAGCGTAATCATGCCCACCCCCTTGCGCGAATTAAATGATACAGGCTAGACTGTGCCTGTCCGCGACGGCCGTTGCGGATCGGGTTTGGAAGCCCGGAGACTTGGCGGACGTGAGCCGCCACAAGTAATGCCTGGAGGGCGGTTTTTTTACGTCTACGCATGGTTGCGCCCAGATTTCCATGGGCGGCCCGTGCGGGGAGCCGCAAGGCTCGCCGGTCCAAGTCCCGGTCTTCCAACCCGCACGGTGCCCGCCCACCCAGTTTGGAAGCTGGGAGCGGGTTGAGCGAATCAACTGACTTGGAGTCACCATGCACAACACCCTTACCGCCGAATTCAACGGCACCCCCGTCACCATTCTTGACCACCTGAACCGCCGCTGGCTCACTGCCCGCGACGTGGGCCGCTGCCTCGGTTACGCCGAAGATCGCGCCGGCGACGCCATCACGACGCTGTACCGCCGACACGATGACGAGTTCGGGGCGGAGGATACCTTGACCATCAAATTGATGGCGAACCCCCAAGGCGGCAACCCGAACACCCGCATCTTCAGCCAAACCGGCTGCATCCTGCTGGCGATGTTCGCCAACACGGCCCGCGCCAAGGATTTCCGCGCCTGGGCCAAGCACGCGCTGGCCGGGCTGGCGGAGGCCGAAGACTGGCCGACGCCGTACTTTCGCGGCGTGCGCATCACCCGCACGGTGGAGCGCCAGTGTCTGGAAATGTTCGTGGCCGGCTTGAGTCTGGGCCAGATCGGGCACCATCTGGGCATCAGCAAGACGGTGGCCAGCCGGCTGGTCAATGGCAAATACCGCTTCGGCCCCGGCGCCGGGGCGGATGAAACCACCCCGCAACTGATCGCCGCCGTCACC
>JAYRLJ010000289.1:0-4300 GCA_041905305.1 Hylemonella sp.
CATCTGGCCGCGCTGTCGCGTCTGTTGCTGGCGCTCGCCGGGGTGGTCATCGTGCTGAAGACGCCGACGTCGCCCTGGCCGGTACCGCATACCCTGCCCGACTGGCTGGCCCTGATGGGCGGCTTCAGCTTTGCCCTGACCAACGTGCTGCTGCGCAAGCTGCGCGACACGCCGGATGACGCACGCATGGTCGCCATGTTCGCCGGCGGCACCCTGATGGCGCTGCTCACCGCACTGGGCGGCCAGCCCTCGGGCCTGGTGTCACCGCTGCCCGCCCTGGCCAACGGCTGGCTGTGGCTGGTGCTGGCCACCAGCCTGGCCTTCCTCGCGGCCAACCTCGGTTTGCAGTACGGCGCCGCGCGCCTGCCGGCGGCGACCACCTCGTTGGTGATGCTGACCGAGGTGGTGTTCGCCAGCGTATCGTCGGTGTTGATGGGCGCAGCAGAGTTGCAGGCGCGCACGTTGCTGGGCGGAGCGTTGATCCTGCTGGCGGCGCTGTGGGCGGCGTGGCCTGCCAGAGCCTCCTCGGATTAGGGCCGGCGGCAGAACCGGCCCGGCGCGCCGACATCACCCCATCGAAGCAACCCGTCGATTGCGTCAAGCCGCTGTTCAGCTGGCCAGCGTCGACCGCCTCTCGGCCAGGTCGTTCCAGACGTCTTGCCGCTGGATCAGGCCACCGCGCACCTCAAAGCGGTCGATGAAGCGAATGCCTTCGAAGGCGGTTCCGTCGAGCCACTCGCCATGAAGCGTGCCGCTGCAATAGACCACGGTCACGTCCTCGCCCCAGCTTTCGTCGAAGCGCTCGTACACCTTCCCTACCCGCCGGTAGCGCCCCTGCCCCCAAGCCACCAGTTCCTCCAGACGCTGCATGGGTTTGGCCCCGGGGAACTGCATCACGAAGCCGGGTGCAAGCAGGGTCTGCGCAGCCGAGAGATCACGCTCCTGCATGCGCTCCAGAAAATGGCGCACCACGGCCGAAGCATCTGGCCACGCAGGCGCACCGCCCTGGAAGACGCGACTGTCACGCTGGTAGGTACTGGCATGACGCACAAAGACCGTCGTACCCGACGATGGCGCCGCGATGACCGAACGCGTCGCCTGCGCCACGCGCCGCACCAAGCGCGCCTCGGTCTCGGCGTCGTAGCCGGGCAACAGGGTGATGTCTATGACAGGCATGGCGTCTCCGCGGTCAGTTCAGTTGAAATCTTGATGCGAGGTGTTTGCACCTGCTTGCCGTCACCCGCCAAGTCGAAGGGGCACCCTTCCAACTGGCGCGCAGATTGTCTTTACGCTTCAAGGACGCCACGTTGTCTCGCACGTAGATCAGTTTGCGACAACTCACGCCCAATCATCAAACCGGTGTCACGCCAACGCCTCATCCAGCAACTCCACCCAGTGTTTCACCGGCATATCGGTGCCGCTCTGCAGGTGGGTGATGCAGCCGATGTTGGCGGAGACGATCTGTTCCGGCCGCATCTCGCCCAGGTTCTTGAGCTTGCGGTCGCGCAGTTCGTAGGCCAGCTTGGGGTTGAGCACCGAGTAGGTACCGGCGGAGCCACAGCACAGGTGCGGTTCGATACGGCAGGTGGTGATCTTGAAACCGAGCTCGCCCATGCACTGCTCCACGCCACCGCGCAACTTCTGGCCGTGCTGCAGGGTGCAGGGCGGGTGGAAGGCAATCTGGCCGGCCTTGGCGGCCACCTTGTTGCGCAGCGGGTCCACCAGCTGCGGCAGCAACTCGCTCAGGTCCTTGGTCAACTCACTGATGCGCTGGGCCTTGGCGGCATAGGCGGGGTCGTCGTGCAGGAGATGGCCGTAGTCCTTGACCGTGACACCGCAACCGGAAGCATTCATGACGATCGCTTCCACCCCGGCTTCCACATGGGGCCACCAGGCGTCGATGTTGGCGCGCATCTCCGCCTTGCCACCTTCCTGGTCATTCAGGTGGAACTTCACCGCACCGCAGCAGCCGGCCTTGGGCGCCACCACGGTCTGGATACCGGCGGCATCGAGCACACGGGCGGTGGCGCTGTTGATGTTGGGCATCATGGCCGGCTGCACGCAGCCGGCCAGCATCAACACCTTGCGCGCATGGGTGCGCGTGGGCCAAGTACCGGCGTTCTGCGCGGCAGGTACCTTGGCCTTGAGCGTATCGGGCAGCAGGCCGCGTACCAGCTGGCCCATCTTCATGGCCGGGCCAAACAGCGGCGACGTCAGCCCCTCTTTCAGTGCCCAGCGCACAAAGCGTTCCCCGCTGGGGCGCGGCACCTTCTCTTCCACAATCTTGCGGCCGATGTCCACCAGCTGGCCGTACTGCACGCCGCTGGGGCAGGTGCTCTCGCAGTTGCGGCAGGTGAGGCAGCGGTCCAGGTGCAGCTGCGTCTTGCGCGTGGGCGCCTCGCCTTCGAGCACCTGCTTGATGAGGTAGATTCGGCCACGCGGGCCGTCGAGCTCGTCGCCCAGCAGTTGGTAGGTAGGGCAGGTGGCAGTGCAGAAGCCGCAGTGCACGCACTTGCGCAGGATGGCTTCGGCCGCCAGACCGTCGGGCGTGTTCTTGAATTCGGGCGCGAGAGTGGTTTGCATGGCAGCTCAGAAGTCCGGGTACATGCGGCCGCGGTTGAAGATGCCGGCCGGATCAAACTGCCGCTTCAGTTCGCGGTGGATGCGGTCCAGCGGCGTGGGCAATGGCGAAAAAACACCGGCGCTCTTGTCCTGGGTGCGGAACAACGTGGAATGACCAGGTGTGTTGGCCAGCAGGCTGCCGAGGTCGGGCCGCTGCGACAGTGGCAGCTTGACCCAGCGCTGGGCGCCACCCCATTCGATCAGCGTCGGCCCCAGGCCCAGCGGCGGTGCAGTATCGGGCACGCTCAGGCGCAGCAGCGACTCGCCCTCGGCTAACTGGAAGAACGGCGCGGTCTGCTCGCGCAGTGCCTGCCACAGCTGGTCGGCCTGGCCCTCGGCCATGACGGTGCCACCCATGGTTTTGTGCGCCGCGGCCACAGCGGCACGGGCGCCGCGCAGGCGCACCATCAGGGCACCCCCAAACCAGCAGGAGGCGTTGAGAGGCAGCGGCTGGCCACCCCAGCGGTTGAGCTGGGCCAGGGCCTGCGCTTCATCCAGCTCGAACACCAGCGTGCTTTCGGCCACCGCCTTGGGCAGCACCTTGATAGACGCTTCGACGATCAGGCCCAGCGTGCCGAGCGAACCCGCCATGAGGCGCGAAACGTCGTAGCCCGCCACATTCTTCATGACTTGGCCGCCAAAGGTGAGCAACTCCGCCTTGCCATTGAGCAGTTGCACACCGAGCATGTAATCGCGCACCGCACCGACACTGGCACGGGCCGGGCCATTGAGGCCGACCGCCACCATGCCACCGACGGTGGCCACGGCCCCACTCTGTGCAAAGTGGGGGGGCTCGAAGGGTAGCATCTGGCCCTGCTCGGCCAGCGCGGCTTCGAGCTCGGCCAGCGACGTGCCGGCGCGCACCGTCACCACCAGTTCGCTGGGCTCGTAGCTGACGATGCCGCTCAGCGGCCGGGTGTCGAGCACCTCGCCCTGCAGCGACTGGCCGTAGAAATCCTTGCTGCCGCCGCCGCGGATGCGCAGCGGGGTGGCGTCGGCGGCCGCGGCGCGCACGCGCTCGACGATGTGGTGCAGTGCTGAATCCATAGCCGGCAATGGTAACCGTAGGGTGGGTTTTGAATGCGACGGGGCAGCGTCAAACAGCTTCGACCGCGATGGCCATAGTCGCCGTCATCGACTCGCCCGGCAACAGCACCTTCAGGCCCAACGCCTCGGCCGTCATGCCCTCCTGCCCCAGCAGATTGACGGCATTGTTGACGTGGCTGACCGGCTCGATGGCCACCGTGTCGCGCGCCGGGTTGGTGAACACCACCAGCCGGCTCAGGCTCGACGCGAGCCGGATGCGCAGGGCACCGTCATGCAGTTCCGCGTCTCCGCGCCAGCCGTCGAAACAGTGGTCCACGTCAAGTGCCGCGCAGTCCACGTCCAACCCGGGCGACGGCAGGCGTTGCGTGGGCAGCTTGTCCTCGCCCATCTCCCAGCGGCCACTGGCAGCGAAGTGCAGGTGCGCGCCAGCGCGCTTGACGAAGTACGGATGCCAACCCAGCCCCACGGGTGCGGCCTGCGTGGACTGGTTGGTGATGCTCAGCGTCAGCTCCAACTGGCGGTCGCGCAGGCAAAAGGCCTGCGAGGTGTCGAAAGCAAAGGGCCAGGCAGCATCGGGCGTGTGTTCATACGACAGCAGCGCGAACTGCTCGTCGGCCTCCAGAACCTGCCA
>JAYRLJ010000290.1:0-4274 GCA_041905305.1 Hylemonella sp.
GTCCACTTCGGTCGACACCCGACCCGGGATGTGCTTGAGGATTTCCAGCCCAAAACGCACCAGCACCTGGTCGACCTGCTCGGCCATCGTGGCGCCGCGGTGCGCCGCCACCGTCTCGCACAGCAGCGGCGCGTACTCGGCCTGCTGCACCGCCTTCAGGATCAGCGAGGGATTGGTGGTGGCGTCCCGCGGTGCGAACTGGGCGATCTGCAGGAAGTTGCCGGTGTCCGCCACGACAGTGGTGAACTGCTTGAGTTGTTCCAACTGATTCATGCTGAACCTTGTATTGAGGCAAGAGGGCTCGCGCGGACGGCCCACGCCAGGGCGTGAAGCAGTCCCGCTCGCCGTAACGGGTTGTTACCGAGAGGGAAGGTCCCTCCCCACATTTGGGGAGACGCCTTAGCCAATTACGAAGCAAGGTTTCTAAAGTCACCCCCCACGCAAGGCGCAGTAACCGAATGTTCGGCTGTGGCCGGTAGCCAGCGCGGGTCTTGCGACCCCATTCCTTCCTTCAGTTCGAAAGTGCGTTTCATGAAGAGCTTGATCCAGATCCCTGTGCTGCAGACCCTCTTGGCCCTGGCCGGCGTGCTGGTGGCGGCAGCGCCGGCCCAGGCAGCTGCGCCAGAGAAGACCCGGGTGATTGTCGCCATGAAGCCAGGCGCCGCAGCCTCCGTGCGCTCGGCCGTGGCCGCCGCCAAGGGTCAGATCAAGCACGAGATCTTCGGCGCCGATGCAATGGCGATCGAAGTGCCTGTAACCGCGCTGAAAGGGCTTGAGAACAACCCCAATGTGCTGTACGTCGAAGAAGACGTGAAGCGTTACCCCTTCGCCACCACCAGCCCCTCGACCGGCACGCCCTACGCGCTGGGGCAGCAAGTGCCGTTCGGCATCAAGATGGTCCAAGCCGATCAGCTGAGCGACGACTTGGCCGGCAACCGCAAGGTCTGCATCATCGACTCGGGCTACGACCGCAGCCACGAGGACCTGGACAGCAGCGCCAACGTCACAGGCGAGTACGACAGCGGCACCGGCTGGTGGTACACCGACGAGAACCACCACGGCACCCACGTGGCCGGCACCATTGCCGCCGTGAACAACGCTGGCACAGGCGTGGTGGGCGTGAACGCCAACAAGAAGCTCAAGCTCCACATCGTCAAGGTGTTCGGCGCAGACGGCTGGGCCTATTCCTCCAGCCTGACAACGGCCGCGAACAAGTGCAAGGCGGCCGGAGCCAACGTCATCAGCATGTCGCTGGGCGGCGGCCGCTCCAGCAAGACCGAGCAGCGCGCGTTCGATTCGCTGTACGCCGCTGGCATCCTGTCGATCGCCGCTGCCGGCAACGACGGCAACACCGTGATCAGCTATCCCGCCGGCTACGCCAGTGTGGTGATGGTGGCAGCCATCGACGAAAACAAGCAGTGGGCCACCTTCTCCCAGTACAACAGCAAGGTCGAACTTGCAGCGCCCGGCGTCTCCGTGCTTTCCACCGTGCCGATGAACAGCGGCCGCAGCTCGGCCCTGCGCGTGGGCAGCAGCACCTATGCCCCTGGTGGCATGGATGGCTCGCCCCTCGGCACGGCCACGGGGGCATTGGCGAACTTCGGTCTGGGTGACACCGTTCAGGCTGGTGCCATGACGGGCAAGGTCTGCCTGATTCAGCGGGGCACGGTGGACTTCGCCACCAAGGTGTCGAACTGCAAGGCCAGCGGTGGTGTCGGTGCGGTGGTCTACAACAACGCGGCGGGCGGCTTTGGCGGCACGCTGGGCACGACCGTGACGACCATCCCGTCGGTCACTGCCTCCGACACCGAAGGCGCTGCCATGCTGGGCCAATTGGGTCAGTCCGCCACCGTGGCCGTCACGCCTTCCCACTACGCCTTCTATGACGGCACCTCGATGGCGACACCGCACGTCTCGGCTGTGGCCGCCCTGGTGTGGAGCCGCAACCTGAACTGCACGGCGGCCCAACTGCGCAGCTCGCTGACCAAGAGTGCTGAAGACCTCGGCACGGTCGGCCGCGACACCAAGTACGGCTTCGGCCTGGTGCGCGCCAAGGCGGCTGACGATCGCATCAAGAGCCTGGGCTGCGGCAACTGAACCCGGCTGACTTGCCTCGAAGCCCCGCCATGGCGGGGCTTTTTTGTTAGCGAATGCTGGGTTCAGCCCAGCGCGCCACGCGTTGACCGCGCGAAGAAACCAATGCATCATCCTGTAGGTAACTAAATTACATGCTCGACCATGTCCTTTGATCTTGTCTTCTTCGGCGGCACAGGTGATCTCACCTGGCGCAAACTGATGCCCGCCTTGTTCCAGGCGTTCCGGCACGGCAAGCTTCCAGAGGGCGCACGCATCCTCGCCGTGGCGCGCGACGAGCAGAGCGACACCCAGTACCGGGATTGGCTGCGTGAACGCTTCAAGGAAGTCGAGGGCGCAAAGCGGCCCAGCCAGGAAGAGTTCGAGCGCTTCGCGTCCCTGGTGTTCTACCGTCGCATGGATCTGAGCCAAGCTGAGCACTACGGGCATCTCAAGCTATGGCTGGCCGAGCGCCCGGAAGGGCCTGCAGACACAGTGGTGTTCTACCTCGCCACCAGCCCACATCTGTTTACCCAAATCTGCGAACAACTCGGGGCCGCCGGCCTCAACCACGAGCGCGTGCGCGTGGTGCTGGAAAAGCCGCTCGGCCACGACCTCCAGAGTGCCCAGCAGATCAACCGCGTGGTGCGCTCGGTCTTTGACGAAGCACAGGCCCTCCGAATCGATCACTACCTCGGCAAGCCCTCGGTGCAAAACCTGATGGCTTTGCGCTTCGGCAATGCCTTCTTCGAGCCGCTGTGGCGGCGCGAGAGCATTGCCAACATTCAGATCACCCTGGCCGAATCGCTCGGCGTCGGCACGCGGGGCCCCTTCTACGACGGGACCGGCGCGCTGCGCGACATGATCCAGAACCACGCGCTGCAACTGTTGACCATGCTGGCGATGGAGCCGCCCGCCAGCAACGATGCCGACGCCATTCGCGACGAAAAGCTGAAGGTGCTGCGCGCACTCAAGCCCTTCACGCCGGAAACGGTGGCCCGTGACGTCGTGCGCGGCCAGTACCGCGCCGGCAATGTGGATGGCAAGGCCGTGCCAGCCTATCTTGACGAGGGCAAGGTACCAGCGGACAGCCGCACCGAGACTTTCGTGGCCTTGCGCACAGAGATCCAAAACTGGCGCTGGGCGGGCGTGCCGTTTTACCTGCGGACCGGCAAGCGCCTGGCCGCGCGCGACGCCCAGATCGTCGTCAATTTCCGCCAAGTGCCACACGCCATCTTCCCCGGCAAACCACGCGCCAACCGGCTGATCATCAAACTGCAACCGGAGGACGGGCTGGAGCTGCAACTGCTCGCCGCCAAAGGCAGCGCGCATGGCGAGACCCTGGCCCCTGTCTCGCTGGACCTGGATTTCGACAAGGCCTTTGCCACCAACCGGGTGGGTGCCTATGAGCGCCTGCTGCTCGATGCCATTGCGGGCCGGCTGAACCTGTTCGTGCGAAGTGACGAGCAAGAGCAAGCTTGGCGCTGGGTCGAGCCCATCCTGGACGCCTGGGCCCGCGACGAAGAAGGGCCGCGGCCCTATACCGCCGGCAGCTGGGGCCCGGCCGCAGCCAGCGCCCTGGTCGCCCGCGAGGGCTTCACCTGGCCCGAGGAAGTCTGATGAGTTCGCTGCTGGAACGCATCAAGGCCGCCCTGCCGGCCCTGCCCCCGGCCGAGCAACGCGTGGCCAAGCTGTTGTTGGCCGACCCGCGCGCCTTCGCCAGCCTTCCGGTCAGCGAACTGGCCGATCGGGCCGAAGTGTCGAAGCCTACGGTGGTGCGCTTTTGCCGCAGCGTAGGTTACGACGGCCTGGCCGACTTCAAGCTCAAGCTGGCGGGCAGCGTGAACGAGGGCGTGCCCTTTGTGCATCGCGCAGTGGAAGTCGACGACAAGCCGGCCGATCTGATCGTCAAGGTGGTGGACAACGCCGTGGCCGCCTTGCTGCACTACCGCAACGATGCCAGCGGCCATGCAGTTGAGCGTGCCATCCAGGCGCTCTGCCACGCTGGCGAGAACGGCCGCCGCATCGAATTCTGGGGCGTGGGCAATTCCGGCATCGTGGCTCAGGACGCACACCACAAATTTTTCCGCCTCGGCGTGCACAGCGGCTGGTGTTCCGACGGCCATGTGCTGTTGATGAGCGCCACCATGCTGGGCGCGGGTGACTGTGCGGTGCTGTTCTCCAACTCAGGCCGCAGCCGC
>JAYRLJ010000291.1:0-4228 GCA_041905305.1 Hylemonella sp.
GAAGAAGGTGAAACCCAGCAGAACCGGTACGCCGGCGGCCGAATCCTTGGTTTTCTGGATGGCGAAGATGAAGCCGAAGGCGCCGGCCAGGAAGACGATCAGGCCCAGCCCGCCGCTGAGGGCCTGGGTGATGCCGGTGGCCACGCCGATCCAGGCACCCAGCACCGTGGGGACCAGGCTCAGGGCGAGCAGCCAGTAGGTGTTGCGCAGCACCTTGTTGCGCTGGGCCTGTGACATGGCCTGGCCGAAGCGGCCGGATTGCTCGAGGGTGTGAACTTGGTTGCTCATGATGACGGTCACCTTGAAAACCTGCTTGAACAGGTGCAGCCATTCTAGGGTGAATCAAGAGCGGGGCCGCAAGGCACCACGGCTGGTGTGTATTTGGTCAGGGCAGTTTTACGCTGCCCGGGAGGCGCCGCGGCACCGACAGCCGCTATGCTTGCGGGTCTTGTGCAATTTCCCGGATCGAATTTCATCATGCAAACCAAACCCGTCCTGCAACTGTCCGACCTCAAGCTCATTGCCGCTGCGGCCGAAGCCGAGGCCTTGAAGAACAACTGGGCCGTGACCATTGCCATCGTCGACGACGGCGGCCACCTGCTGTGGCTCCAGCGCCTGGACGGCGCCCCGGCCATCTCGGCCCACATCGCGCCGGCCAAGGCCAACACCGCCGCGCTGGGCCGTCGTGAGAGCAAGGTGTATGAAGACGTGATCAACGGCGGCCGCTACTCCTTCCTGAGCGCCCCGGCCATCGAGGGCATGCTCGAAGGCGGCGTGCCGATCATGAAGGACGGCCAGTGCCTGGGCGCGGTCGGCGTGAGCGGCGTGAAGTCGTCGGAAGACGCACAGATCGCCCGCGCCGGCATTGCCGCCATCGGCCTCTGATCGGTCGAAAAAAAGCCAGCCCGGGTCACCCCTGGCTGGCCTCAAACGACCCTGGACTTCCTTGCTTGCTCCAGGTCGCCCACGAAAAAAACTTCTATTTCGTCAGGATCAGCTTGCCCTGGCGCGTGGTCTGCAGACGGTAGACCTCGCCGTTGTGGCTGATCACGATTGACTTGCCGCCGCGCAGCAGGTCGGCGCTGTCAATGGCGTGTAGCGCCACTCCCCCCGGCTGGGCCACGGGTGGGGGCGGCGGGGCGGGGCGCTCGTGCGTCGGCGACGTGCTCATGCGACACCCTCAGTTCTTGGGCTCGGTGATGAAGCCGATCTTGCGCAGGCCGGCCTGCTGCGCCAGTGCCATGGCCTGGGCCACACGCTCGTAGCGCACCGACTTGTCGCCGCGGATGTGCAGGTCCGGCTGCGGGTTCTTGGCCGCCTCGGCCTGCAGCAGCGCCGGCAGCGCCTCGTCGCTGACGCGGTTCTCGTTGATGAAGTAGGCGCCGCTGGCGTCGACCGACAGCCGCACCGTCTCGGGCTTGACCTGCTCGCGCTGGCTGGACGCCTGCGGCAGGTCCACATTGACCGCATGTTTCATCACCGGCACGGTGATGATGAAGATGATGAGCAGCACCAGCATGACGTCGACCAGCGGCGTCATGTTGATTTCGTTCATCACCTCGTCGGTGTCATCCTGGGTTCCGAAAGCCATGGTGTGATCCTTCAGGCCTTCTTCATCGGCACGATCTTGGCGTCGCCGCTGCTGACGCGCGCACCGGTGACGAAGTAGGCGTGCAGGTCATGGGCGAAGCTGTTGAGTTTGCCCAGGATGGCCTTGTTGCCGCGCACCAGCGCGTTGTAGCCCAGCACGGCCGGAATGGCCACCGCCAGGCCCAGCGCCGTCATGATCAGCGCCTCGCCGATCGGGCCGGCCACCTTGTCGATGGTGGCCTGCCCGGCCACGCCGATGCCCAGCAACGCGTGGTAGATGCCCCAGACGGTGCCAAACAGGCCGACGAAGGGTGCGGTGGAGCCCACCGAGGCCAGGATGGCCAGGCCGCCTTGCAGGCGCGCCGTGCTGTGGTCAATGCTGTTGCGCAGGCAACGCGTCACCCAGTCGCTGATGTCCAGGCTGTCGTGCAGATGCGCCTTGGTGTTGCGGTGGTGGGCTGCCGCTTCGCGGCCTTCCTCGGCCAGGTCGCGGAAGGGGTTGTCATCGGGCGAGCCGAGAGTGGTCAGCCCCTCGGCGAAATCGGCGCTGTGCCAGAAGCTCTCGGCTTGGCGCGCCAGCCTCTTGTAACGCACGATGTCCAACGCCTTGATCACGATGACCATCCATGACGCCAGCGACATGCCCAGCAGCAGCAGGGCCACGGCGCGGGTGACCCAGTCACCCTGGGCCCAGACATTGAACAGACCGAATTGCGATTCCATAAACACTCCAAAGACAAAAAATTATTCGAGGACGAAGTTGATCGGCACGTTGAACCACATGGCCTCGGCCACGCCGCCGCGTTTGCCCGGCACATAGCGCCACTTGAGCACCGTGGCCAGCGCCGCCTGGTCCAGGCGGTCGTAGCCGCTGGAGGTGCGGATCTCGGCCTGTTGGGCTGTGCCGTCCACGCCGATCAGCACCCGCACCACCACCTTGCCTTGCTCGCCCAGGCGCTTGCTCAGCGCCGGGTAGGGCGGCTTGGGGTTGTTGAGGTAGGCCGCATCGCTGGACGGCAGCTCAATCCTGGGCGGTGACGGTGGCGAGGGTGGGCCTACGGTCGCCGGCGCGGCTGCAGCCGGGGCCGTGGGCTGCGGCGTCGTCACGCCGCTGGGGGCTGCCGCGGCGGGTTCGGGCGTGGCCACCGCGATCGGCTGTGGTGCCGAGGTAGTCTTCTGCGCCGCGCGGGGCTGTGGTTTGACCTCGGGCGTGGGCGGCTTGGGTTGCTCGGCACGTGGTGCCGGCGGGCTGATGAACTCGCTCAGCACCTCGGCTGGCACGATGACCTCCACCGCACGCCGCAGCAGGCCAGTCTGCAGGGCCCAGAGGGCGGCGACGTGAAACAACACGACGCTGGCAGCGATGACGATGCGGCGGTTCATGAGGGAAACGGGTTGCGCAGACAAGGGCATAGTGTGAGGCATCTCTCAGGCTGGACCGGGCCTATTTGCGGAAGATCCAGAACGCCGACAGTGCAACGAGGAGGAGACTGGCAAGGAGCGTCATCAACAGCATGATGATCTCATTATAAATGAGAATAATTCGTATTTCGTGGAAATAGGGGGTTGGTCGCCCTATTTTTCAATCCGCCTGATACGGCGCTGTCTGCAGCAAGGCTGGCGTGGCCTGATCCAGCTGGCGGCAACCGCACAAGGCCATGGCAATTTCCAGCTCGTCGCGCAACAGGCGCAGCACGTGGGCCACGCCGACGGCGCCGGCATTCGCCAAACCGTAGACATAGGGTCGACCCAGCAGCACGGCGCTGGCGCCGAGGGCCATGGCCTTGAGTACATCGGTGCCGCGGCGGATGCCGCCATCCACCAGTACCGGCATGGCGCCGCTGATGGCCTGCACGATACGCGGCAGCACCTGGGCCGTGGCTGGCGCAGTGTCGAGCGTGCGGCCACCGTGGTTGGAAACCACGATGCCGGCAACGCCGAGACGGGCTGCCTGTCGGGCGTCCTCGTCGTGCAGCACCCCCTTGAGCAGGACAGGCAGACGGGTGTGCGCCTGCAGCCAGGCCACATCGTCCCAGGTCGGCGTATGGCGCAGCAGGCCGTCGAACAGCGCGCTCTGCCCAGCGGCCAAGTTGATCGGTAACGGGGCAGGCAAGCCGTCGAGGTTGACGGCCCGCACGCCCGGAGGCAGGCGGAAGTTGGCGCGGCGCTCGCGGTCACGCGCGCCGCTGGTGGGGGCATCCACCGTCAGTACCAGCGCCTCGTAGCCGGCAGCTTCGACACGCCGCACCAGTTCAAGTGTGAAGCCGCGGTCATGCTGCAGGTAGAGCTGGAACCACAGCGGCCCGCGACCCGCGTCGCTCAGCACAGCGCGCGCTACGTCTTCCAGCGGTGCGCTGGCCTGGGTGCTGAGCACCAGGCCGGCACCCAGCGCCGCGGCAGCATGGGCGGTCGCGAGTTCGCCGTCCGGGTGCGCCAGGCGCTGGTACGCCACCGGCGCCAGCAGGATGGGGTGGGCCAAGGTGCGTCCCAGGAGCGTCACGCGGGTATGGCCGCCAGCCAGCGGCTGCAGCACACGCGGCAGCAGTGGCAGCTGGTCCCAGGCGCTGCGGTTGGCGCGCAGCGTCAGCTCGTCGGCCGCGCCGCCGCTGAAGTAGGCCCAGGCGTTGTCATCGAGCCG
>JAYRLJ010000292.1:0-4220 GCA_041905305.1 Hylemonella sp.
CCTTGCTGGCGCGCAGCACGTCGTCGAGCGTCTTGTAGGGGCTGCTGGCCGGCACCACCAGCACCAGCGGACCCGAGCCCAGCATGGCGACCGGCACAAAGGATTTGACGGGGTCGTAGTCGATCTTGGCGTACAGGCTCACGTTGATGGCATGCGAGCTGATGGTGCCGCCCAGGATGGTGTAGCCGTCCGCCGGCGCGCGCGCGGCGATGGCCGAGCCCACGCTACCGCCGGCACCGCCCTTGTTGTCGATCACCACCGAGGTGCCCAGTGCCGTGCCCAGGGGCTGGGCGATCAGGCGCGCCAGCGTGTCGGTGTTGCCGCCGGGAGCGAACGGCACCAAGTAGGTGATGGCCTTGCCGGTGGGCCATTTGCTCTGGGCCAGGGCCGGCAGGGTGGTGGTCAACGCGCTGCCAAGCAACACGGTGCTGGCAGCGAGGGAGTGGCGGATCAGTGAGCGGCGGTGCATGACGGTCTCCTTGGGTGATGCGGATGTGGTGGGATGCCCCGTCGCGACGGACTGACGGCTTTGGGGCATGCGCTGGTTCAGAAGCGGGGTTGTTTGCCGGTGAAGGTGCGGTCGTATTTCTGCATCTGCGCCCGGTCGTTTCGGTTGCGGATGCCGCAGTGCAGGTAGTGGTCGTGCAGGCGGGCGAGGGCCTCGCGGTCCAACGTGACGCCCAGTCCCGGTGCGGTGGGTACGCGCAGGCTGCCGTTGTTGAACTGCAGGCGACCGCCCGTGATGACTTCCTCGTCCTGCCAGGGGTAGTGGGTGTCACAGGCGTAGGTCAGCCGCGGCACGCTGGCACAGAGGTGGGTCATGGCCACCAGGCTGATGCCCAAGTGCGAGTTGCTGTGCATGGACAGCCCCAGGCCGAAGGTACTGCACAGCGTCGACAGGCGTTGCGTGGCGCGCAGGCCGCCCCAGTAGTGGTGGTCGCTCAGCACGATCTTCACCGGGCAGCCCAGATCGGCATTGCGGCGGAACTCCGCAAAGTCGGTGACCACCATGTTGGTGGCCAGCGGTACCTCGCATTCGCGTGCCACAGCTGCCATGCCGTCCAGGCCTGGGGCCGGGTCTTCGTAGTACTCCAGCACGCCGCGCAACTGCTCAACGATTCTCAGGCTGGTGGCCACGGTCCAGTTCGCATTGGGGTCGATGCGCAGTGGTTTGCCGGGAAAGGCCTGCGCCAGCGCCAGGATACCGGCGGCCTCCTGCTCGGGCGGCAAGGCGCCGGCCTTGAGCTTGATGCTCTGGAAGCCGTAGAGGTCGATCATGCGCCGCGCCTGGGCGACGAGCTGAGCCGGGGTGAGCGCCTCGCCCCAGGGGTCGGGGGCATAGGGGCGCTCGATGTGCTCGGCGTACTTGTAGAACAGATAGGCCGAGTACGGAACGAGGTCGCGCGCCGCACCGCCGAGCAGGTCGACCACGGGCGCGTTGGCCAGTTGGCCCTGCAGATCCAGCATCGCCACCTCGAAGGCGCTGACCACCTTGGCCACGGTCTTGGAGACGTGGGTGCCGGGTGCCAGTGAGACCTGCTGGGTCAGGAACTCCGACGGCGTCTGGGTCGGCGGCGTGACCAGCGCCGCCACGCGCGCTTCCATCTCGTTCAGTGCCCAGGGCGACAGGCCCTGCAGCGCGGGCGCAGCCTTGGCCAGCGCCTCCAGCATGGGCAGGTCACCATAGCTCTCGTTGATGCCGACCAGGCCCGAAGCGGTCTCGATTTCGATGATGGAGCGCAGTGCCCAGGGTTCGTGGATGCCCGCGGCGTTGAGCAGCGGCGGATCGCGGAAGGCGATGGGCGTGATGCGGATGTGCCGGATGGCGTGCGAGGTGCTCAAGGCGGTCACCTCACTTCAGCAGCAGCTGCGGCAGCCACAGGCTCAGTGCGGGGATATAGGTCACCATGCCCAGCACCACCAGCAGCGCGCCAAAGAAGGGCAGCAGCGCGCGCGTCACCCGCTCGATCGGCAGCCGCGCCACGGCGCTGCCGACGAACAACACGCCGCCTACCGGTGGTGTGAGCAATCCGATGCCCAGGTTGACCATCATGATCATGCCGAAGTGCACCGGATCGACGCCGATGCTCTTGACCACCGGCATCAGGATCGGGGTCATGATGAGGATCAGCGGGGCCATGTCCATCAGCGTGCCCAGGACCAGCAGCAGCACGTTGATCATCAGCAGCATCTGGATCGGGTTGGTGGTCAGCTCCGTCAGTCCGGCCGTGATCTTCTGCGGAATCTGCATTAGCGTCATCACGTAGCCGAAGGCGGCAGCAAAGCCGATCAGGATCATCACGATGCTCAGGGTCTTGACCGTGCGGTGTACCAGCTTGGGCAGGTCGCGCCATTTGTAGTCGCGGTAGATGAACATGGTGACGAAGAAGGCCCACAGCACGGCGATGGCGGCCGACTCTGTGGCCGTGAACACGCCGGTGAGGATGCCGCCCAGGATGATGACCATGGTCATCAGGCCCCACAGGGCCTCGATGCTGATCTTCAGCGCCTCGCCCAAGGGAATGCGGCGACCGGCCGGGAAATTGCGTTTGCGGGCAATGAACAGGCACATGATGGCCAGCGTCAGCCCCAGCAGCAGGCCCGGCAACACACCGGCCAGGAAGAGCGCGGCGATGCTGACCGACCCGCCCGCCGCCAACGAGTAGATCACGGCGTTGTGGCTCGGCGGAATCAGGATGGCCTGCACGCTGCCGCTTACCGTGACGGCGGTGGCAAAGTCGCGCGGGTAACCTTTCTTTTCCATTTCGGGGATCAGCACGGAGCCGATCGACGCCGTGTCGGCCATCGACGAGCCGGAAATGGCACCAAAGAAGGTGGACGCGAGGATGTTGACCAGCGACAGGCCACCGCGGATGAAGCCGACCAGCACTTCGGCGAAGGCGACCAGGCGCCGGCTCATGCCGCCTTCGGCCATGATGGCGCCGGCCAGCACGAAGAAGGGGATCGCGAGCAGCGAGAACTTGTTGACGCCGGCAGCGATCTGGATCATGACGGCGTCCAGCGGGATGTCGATCCACCAGGCGCCAACGAGCGCGGCCAGACCCATGGCATAGGCCACGGGCATGCCTATGATCATCAGGAAGAAGAAGCTGCCGAGCAGGATGAACGCGTCCATCAGGCTTCTCCTTCCAGGTCGAAGGTGACGATCGGACGCATGGCCTGGCTGCCGCAGGTGATGTGCTCAATGACGAACAGGGCGGTGATCAGCCCGCCGATCGGTACCGGGGTGTAGCTCAGACCGACCGGAATGAAGGGCAGCTCGCCAATGCTTTGCCCCCAGGTGCCGATGCACAGGTGGGTGCCGTAATAGAGCATGAACAGGGCCACGCTCAGCATCGTCAGGTGGACCACGCCGGCCAGCGGACGCCGTAGTCCCGGAGGCAGGCGCTCGGTCAGCAGGGCCACCGCGATGTGGGCGCCCGCGCGGTAACTCACGGCCGCGCCGAGGAAGGTGAACACCACCATCAGCAGGATGGCCACCGGCTCGGGCCATTGCGAGCCAGTGCCCAGCACGTAGCGGGTGAAGATGCCCCAGGGGATGATCAGGGACATGACGGTGATGGCGATGCCGGCTGCCCACAGGCATGCCAGGTAGAGGGCATCGTTGAAGGCGAGAAAACGTGTTTTCATCGGGCGGACTCAGGGTAAATGAAAGGCCGTCGCACCGAGGCGGCGGCCTGTGGGGCAGAACCCGGCCGGACTCAGTTCACTGCCGCGATCTTCTTGAGCAGATCCGCGTAGCTGGCGCCGTACTTGGCACGCACCGGTGCGGTGGCATCGAAGAAGGGCTTGTTGTCGATGTTGATGAACTCCACGCCGGCGGCCTTCAGCTTGGCGCTGTACTCCTCCACGCTCTTGTCCCACAGCACACGTTGGTCCATCTGCGCCTCGCGGCCGAGCTTCTTCACCAGGGCCTGGTCGGCAGGGCTGAGCTTGTCGAAGGCCACCTTGGACATCACCAGGATTTCCGGAATGATCAGATGGTGGGTCTGGGTGTAGTACTTGGCACCGGCGGAGTAGTGGTTGCTGGTGAACATGGACGGCGGGTTGTTCTCTGCGCCGTCGATCACGCCGGTCTGCAGCGCGCTGAACACCTCGCCGTAGGCCATGCTGATGCCGTTGCCACCCATGGCATTCATGGTGTCGACGAACAGCGGGTTGCCCATCATGCGGATCTTCTGACCTCGGAGGTCGGCCGG
>JAYRLJ010000293.1:0-4196 GCA_041905305.1 Hylemonella sp.
CGCCGCGAAAGCTACCTCGCCCTGCTGCTCGAACGCCCCGTCGTGCACGAGCGCCTCCTGCGCCTCCTGGGCGTGGCGCGGTGGCCGGCGCGCTACCTCATCCAGCACCCTGGCGTCATCGACGAACTCACCAGCGAAACCCTGCTCGGCGGACGCTTCGACGCCGCCGCCTTCCGGCAGGACCTCTGCCAGCGCCTGGCCTCCCTGCAATCCACCGGCGAAGACAACGAGGAAGAACTCCTCGACCTGCTGCGCCGCGCCATGCACGCCGAAACCTTCCGCACCCTCGCCCGCGATCTCGACAACCGTCTCACCGTCGAACAAGTCGCCGACGACCTCAGCAGCCTCGCCGACGCCGTGCTCGACATCGCCACCCGCTGGTGCTGGCGGCGCTACCTCCCCCGCGCCCGCCACCTCGGCTGGGAAGGCGCGGACGACGAAGACATCTCCCAGCGCTTCGCCGTCATCGCCTACGGTAAGCTCGGTGGACTCGAACTCGGCTATGGCAGCGACCTGGACATCGTCTTCGTCTACCAGGACCCCTGCGAACGCGCCGGTGAAATCTACGCTGGCCTCGTGCGCAAACTCATCACCAGCCTCACCGTCAAAACCGGCGAAGGCGACCTCTACGAAATCGACACCGCACTGCGCCCCAACGGCAACTCCGGCCTGCTCTGCACCACCCTGGCCGCCTACGACGACTACCAACTCCAGCGCGGCAGCAACACCGCCTGGGTGTGGGAACACCAGGCCATGACCCGCGCCCGCTGCGCCTTTGGCAGCGAAGCCCTGCGCGCCCACTTCGAGCGCATCCGCTGCGCCGTCCTCACCGCCCCGCGCGACCCCGCCGCCCTGGCGCACGACATCACCGCCATGCGCGAGCGCATGCGCCGCGCCCACCCCGTGCGCCCCGGCCGGTTCGACCTCAAGCACAGCCCCGGCGGCATGATCGACATCGAATTCGCCACCCAGTACCTCGTACTCCTGCACAGCCGCCACTACCCCGCCATGACCGAGAACCGGGGCAACATCCGCCTGCTCGAACGCGCTGACGACCTCGGCATCCTCCCCCCCGGCATCGGCCACGCCGCCGCCGCCGCCTACCGCGAGCTCCGCCGCCTCCAGCACCGCGCCCGCCTCAACGAAGAAACACCCGACCTCCCCGCCGACACCCCACCCCCCGAAGCCCAAGCGGGGATGGCGCTGTGGGGGGTGGTGTTTGGGGCGTAATTCTCAACTGACAAGCTCTTGGCAAATCCATAAAGACCGCCTGCCACACATGAAACCCAACAAGACGAAAAAGGAAGTCAAAACTGAATTTCCATCCTTGTTCTCGCAATGGGCTTTGTTGCACAAAGCCCTGTGACCAGGTGGTAGCTGAGCTGATGGAACAAGACAAGAGCCATGAGGCCATTGCGCAGCGAGGTGCTGCGGCGGTCATCCCGCCACGCAAGAATGCCCCACTGTGGAAGTCGCAATCAGCTGGGGGCAAAGGTGCGCAACGAAGCGATGCTGGCTTGCAAGCGCCTGGGGCGTCGGATCTGGAAGACGTGGAGTGGCTATCATCGGCGCAAACAGGGGCGGGTGACCACTCGCCTCGCTCGGCCTTGGACTAGGGTGTCTTTGGTGGCGCGCGGGGCTAGTCAGGCCCGAGCTAACAACGCTGCTGACTGGTCAGGCGCTCGACACCAATTCCCCGTAAGAAACCGCTTCAGTCAAGCCACAAAGCGGTAGCCGACTCCTGCTTCCGTCACCAAGTGCTGGGGGCGCGAGGGGTCCTGTTCAATCTTCTTGCGCAGGTTGGCCATGTGGACGCGCACGTAATGTGTATCTTCGGCGTGACCGGGACCCCACACAGCCTGCAGCAGTTGCTTGTGGGTCAGCACACGCCCTGGGTTGCTGGCCAGATGGGTGAGCAGTCGGTATTCAATCGGTGTCAGGTGCAAGTCGTCGCCGGCCCGGCTGACGATGCGCGCGACCAGATCGACACGAACATCACCAAAGGAAATCGCAGGCTCCCCGGCTGGCGTTTGGTCACGATGACGACGCAGTTGTGCGCGTACGCGCGCGAGCAACTCGCCAGCACCAAAAGGCTTCACCAGATAATCGTCGGCGCCAGCGTCCAACGCATCGATCTTGTCAGCCTCATCTCTGCGAGCGGATAGAACCATGACCGGTACGGCCGACCAAGTGCGAAGGTCCCGGATGAGATCGCACCCATCGCCGTCGGGTAGTCCCAGGTCCAGCACGACCAAGTCTGGGCGTCGAGTCCCGGCCTCGATCAGTCCACGAGTTAGCCCCGTAGCCTCGAACACTTCATGCCCTTCACCTTGCAGTGCCAGGCGTACGAAGCGGCGGATTTCAGCTTCGTCCTCGACGATCAGAATGCGTGCGGCGTTCATGCAGGGGAGTTTTCAGGGAGCGGCGCGGCTTCACTGCCGTCGTTAGAGGGTGGGGTTCCGCACGGCAGTTCGATAACGAAGCGTGTCCCTGTGACGCGGTCGTTTTCAACGCAGTTTTCACCATGGATTGAGCCACCGTGTGCCTCCACGATAGCACGGCAAATCGCCAAGCCCAGGCCTACACCAGGAATTGCGTCTTCCTTGTGCCCTCGCTCGAATTTCTCGAACACCGCCTCTTCCCGGCCTGTCGGCAGACCTGGTCCATCGTCTTCAACTGTGACGCGGACCTTGTCGCCGGATACCGAAGCGCTGATGCGGATCGGGGTGTGAGACGGCGTGTACTTGCAGGCGTTTTCCAGCAGATTGACCAGAACGCGCTCGATCATCGCGGCGTCCAGGTGCAGCAGAGGCAGGTCGGACGGCAGGCGAACATCCACTGGATGAGTGGCGAGCATTGCCGAAGTGGCCGCCAGTGCGCTGCCAACCGCCTCTTCCAGCGGCTGCCATTCGCGTCGCAATCGCACGGCGCCGGATTCGAGCCGTGCCATATCGAGCAGATTGCCCATCAATGCGTTCATGCGCAGAGCCGAGGTTCGGATGGCGCCAGCGACCTCAGCCTGCGCTGCGCTCAGTGGCGGCGGTGTCATGCCTAGCGTGTCCGACAAGCCCACCAGCGCAGCCAGCGGCGTGCGCAGGTCGTGTGAGATGGCCGACAGCAGCGAGTTGCGCAGGCGCTCCGATTCGATTTGCACCGTGCTGGCCTGTGCGACCTCGATATAGTGAATGCGCTCCAGAGAGATCGCCAGCAGCGAGGCGCAAGTGTCGAGCAACTGACGTTGCTCGGGCGTCCACAATGTAGTCTGTGCGGGCTGCACGGCCAGAATGCCTCGCAAGCGCATCGGCGCTCTCAGGGGCAACATCAGGCTGGCACTCGCCGGCAAGGTGTTGGTAGTGCGGCCGGCAGGCTCCGCGTGGTCGAAACTCCATTGAGCCACCGCGGGATCGACCTCAGCGCTCGCGCCTCCCTGCACCTGTAGCCGGCCCGCATCATCGGCCACTAGGAGGGCTGACTGGGCACCGAACTCGGTGGACAAAAAGCGTGCGCCGATTTCGGCGACTTGTTGCGGTAGCAGGGCCGCCGACAGATCGCGCGACATCTGGTACAGGCCGCGCACGCGTCGCTCGCGCTCTGTGGCAGCACGAGCCTGCGCCCGCAGACCGGCCGTGAGCTGACCAACCACAAGCGCCACCATCAACATGACGGCGAAGGTGATCAGGTACTGCACGTCGCTGACCGCCAACGAGAAGCGCGGCGGCACAAAAAACCAGTCGAACAGCGCCACACCCAGAAATGCCGCCAGTACTGCCGGACCTCGCCCCAGGCGCAGAGCGATACCTACCACTGCCAGCAGAAACAGCATAACGATATTACTGAGCTCCAGAATTCCTGTCAGTGGCGTGGTTGCCAGTGCCACGACCACACAGGCAGCGGCGGCGATGGGGTAGTTGAGCCAACGGCTGCCGCTCGTTGAGTCGTATGTTGGCGCAGCTGCGGGTTGTGGAAAACGATCTTCCCTCTGAAGCGGAACCTGCAGTGCATCCATCTCCGGAGCCAGTTGCGCCAGATGGTCAATCAGTGTGCGGCATCCAGGCCAGCGGCGGCGCTCGAGAGGCCGGCCCACCACCAGGCGCGACAGGTTGTGTTCGCGCGCATAGCACACTAACGCGTCTTCCACCTCAGCGCCAGTTGGTGTCGCGATGGGTGGCGCAGATGAGGGCAAAGTCGACGGCGAT
>JAYRLJ010000294.1:0-1153 GCA_041905305.1 Hylemonella sp.
CGCACTGATCACCGCATCCATGTTGCGGAAGGACGAGTAGGCAGAGCCCGCGGGGGACTTGCCCAACAGCAATGTCAGCAGGCCGCCAATGATGTTCAGGTAAGTCGATTCGCTGCGCAGGCCCGGTTCACTCGCATCGCCCTCACGAATGCTACTGGCATGCTCCTTCGCCAACGCTTCGTGCTGTGCCTTCAGCGCCGCATGTAGTTGTGCGAGTTCGGCAAGCTGCAGCTTGGCGGCCTCGCGATCGGCCAGCAACACGTTCAGCATGGCGACGCTCACCGAAGGATGCAGTTCGCGCTCGATGCCGTCGAACAGGAATGGAGGCCGCTCACCGGGGTAGTAATGCGACATCCACGCCTTCAGGTCGACGTGGCGCACGATCAACGCAGGATCGTCGAGTGCGGGGCGCTGAGGTTCCTGCGCCATGCCTGCCTTGCCGTAAGAAAGCTCATCGTGTGCCAATGCGTCGAAGATGCGCTCGGAGAAAAGGCGCAGCAAGGGCCAGCGCGGAAAGTCGTTCGGCTCAGGCATGGCACGTGGCCCGAGCGTTTCCAGAATCCGCGGCTCAAAGCGCAACAGTCCCGCCCAACGGACGGCCGCCTCGATCGGGCGGTAGTAGATCCTGGCGCCAAAGGCAAGGCAACTCGATTTCTCCATGTCGCGTGCGTCCCATCGTCGGATCGAACTCTGGCAGACGCGCACCGCCCAAGTGGGCGAGGCGATTGCCCAGAAATCCGGATGAAGCGCAGGACCGGCCGGGATCGTGGAAGGAAGCGTTGCATCGGCGCTGACGGCCAGCTAAGGGCGAACTACATCTTGCTACGCTTGAAACTCCTCAACCATGATGCGGGCGCTTTGCCTTTGGACCGGCACGCGGCTTGGTGGTCGCGCTCCCCTGGAGTCAAGCATGGGTGCCGCGCTTTACCCGAAACCTGGCCAGAGTTTTCCGTAGGAATTCCAACGGCGTAAAGTGCCAATGCGTCAACAGGATGAGCCGGTTTGCAACCAGCAAAAGCTCATGCGTTCCGCGTCAGTGAAATGACCGCGGCGGCGAGCCCGCAGGCGAGTGCCGGAGTACGGAAGGGCGCAGCAATTGCGTCGAAACTGGAATCAGTACAGCGCATGAGCCATGCAGATCGGGTCAGCCGCA
>JAYRLJ010000294.1:1163-4173 GCA_041905305.1 Hylemonella sp.
GACCAAAGATGAATCGCGCAATCCGAGAAAACTAGCCGCGCACCTTTCGATAGATCTGCGTCAGATCGCGCGTGATGTGCTTGCGTCCTGATGACATACACGTTCGGCGCGTTCGATGAACCGCTGCAACGGCTCCGTCATGCCACCCTCGGTTCGTAACAGATAGGTGGTTATCGATGCGCTCTGACCGGCCAACGGGCGGACAACAACATCCGCCGGCTGGCAAGTTGCCAAGTGCGCGGCAGTGGAAAAACTTAGCCCGTACCCTGCGGCCACCAACGTCAGCATCAGCCCGTGAGAAGCGGCATACTCAGCCACGATCGGTTGGACATCGACAGAGCGGAACAGTCGTTCGCTCTGCCGACCGCAACCTTGGCATGCCCGTGGATCACAAAGTACCAGCGGATAGCTCACCACTTCCTGCAACGGCACTTCCTTGAAGGCTACAAGCGGGTGCCGTGCGGGCAGGATCACTACCAAGGGGTCGGCCCACAGCGGCTCAGCAATGATCCCGTCCTCCACTTCATTGACCATTGCAAAGCCGGCGTCGAACAGATTTGCGTTCAGCCCCTGCACGAGTTCGGTCAGCGGTACTTCGGAGAGCCGGATGTTTACCTGCGGCGACTCTTCGCGGCACAGTGCAAGCAGTGCTGATAGCCTCGCCCGTCCTATGTCTCTCGACAGCGCGATTCGCAAAATGCCCTGAGAACCGGAGGCAGCAGCCTTCGCGCTGGCCACTGCCTGCTCAACGCTCAACATGATGCGGCGGGCGTCGTCGAGGAAGACTCGCCCTGCCCAAGTCAGGGTTGCGCCCCGCGGCGTGCGACTGAGCAACGTCACGCCTATGCCGGAACATGTTTCCGTCGAGTGAGAAGTCCCAGGCGACGGCTTACCCTCCAGATTCAGGAAGACATGTGCCCCAGGTTTGGGCGCCAGGACCGACTGCGGCGTTGTCGTGCGCAGATCGGCAACACCAGAGGGCGGGCGGTTCTCTGCGCCAGGGCGGATCGGATAGCTGCCGAAGTCGTTCGGTATGTTCCAGCCCGCGCGAAACTCCACGCCGGTACTGGCGGCGGTTTCGATGTTTCCGACCCGCAGGGCATAGCTGCCGATCACGTCGCTGCCCCATCCAGGGCGGACCGCACCCTCCGTGTACGGCTTGAACTTGCGCTCCATGGCCATCTGAAACGCCGGCTCGTTGCGCAACTGGTTGTCCCAGCCGCGAAATCGCTCAATGCCGCGTGCCCGATGCACCAGATCCTGAGATTGCTCGGCCAGCGACCAGGGGCCGATCACGCCCAGGGTCAGCTCACGCACGTCAAGCATTTCGTAGCTGGCGGCTTGTGGGTGGATGCGGCGATTCCACGCCAAACCCAGGTAGAGCAAACCAGCGTACGGTCGGTCATCTGGAATCACGTCGGTGCGCGTCTTGTTCTCGGGCGTGTACATGGACTGGCCAAAGCGCACGACGAGGTTTTGCGACGATGTCTGGGCGCCGGAATCGCGCCAGAACCCGGGATCAGCCCAGCCGATGAAGCGGGCGTACAAACCAATCGGCTGAGGCAGGCACTCCGGACGGAGCCCGCCTTGCAGATCACGTGAGACTGCTGTTAGCGCGACACCGTTGGTGTAGTTGCGATCGGAGCCGGTGAACAAATCGTTCTCCAGACGCAGGGTGCCGCCCCGCCAGCGCAGGGATTGCTCTGGCGAGCAGGAGGGAGGATTTGCAGAGAGTGAGACTTCGGAACCAAAAGCAGAAATCGGGCTGAACAATGCACCCGCAATCAACAAGATGACGCACTGCATCGGCTGCCGCACCTTGGTGCCGCGCAGGCTCCAGCGATACCCGCCGATGCCAATCATGTTGCCCCATCGCCTGCCGCCCTGTTGACGTAAAAGCGTTCGAGGGCACTGACGATTTCCTCCGCATCGTCTACGCAGGTGAACAAGTCGAGATCGGATGAAGAGACATAGCCTTCGTCGAGCAGAAGATCGAAATCAACTACGCGACGCCAGAATGCACGGCCGACCAGCACCACCGGAACACGCTGCATCTTTCTGGTCTGGATCAAGGTGAGCACCTCGAACAGCTCATCGAGCGTTCCATAGCCACCGGGGAAGGCCACCAAGCCCTTGGCGTGTAACAAGAAGTGCATCTTGCGCAGCGCGAAATAGTGGAATCGGAACGCCAAATCCGGGCACATGTAGGGGTTGGGTGCCTGTTCGTGGGGCAGCGTGATGTTGAGGCCAATCGAACGTGCGCCGACCTCGAAAGCACCGCGGTTGGCGGCCTCCATGATGCCGGGCCCACCCCCGGTGACGACGACGAAGTCACGGCGGTTTTGCTGCTGGAAACGCGCCGAAATAAGGCCCGAGAAACGCCTCGCTTGCTCGTAGTGACGTGCCTGTTCGACCCGGCGATTGGCCCGCGCAAGCTCTTGCCGCAGCCCGACATCCTCCGGAGTGACGAGCGCCTGACGCTCCAGAACGCCAAGACGGGCTTCTGCCGTCTCGGCATCGCTCACGCGTGCGCTGCCGAAGACCACTACCGTCGAGCGAATGCCTTGCTCGTGCAGGATGCGCTCGGGCTTGAGCAGTTCGAGCTGTAGTCGCAGCGGCCGCAGTTCGTCCTGGCCAAGCAGCTCGATGTCTTCGTACGCAAGCCGGTACGTTGGCGACTCGCGGATGGCGCGCAGGCGTTCATCGAGATCTTCTGCGGGCTTCATCACTCGTGCGCCAGAAAGTCCGGCCAGCGCAGCGCATGGCCATACTCGGGCACCGTGACCTGCCAGCCGAGTTGCTGCTGCAAGAGGTCAGCGAAGGTTTGCGCGGCCGACGATTCCCCATGCACCACGAAGGTTTGCGCCGGTGCTTGAATGAAAGCACGGGCCCAATCCAGCAGCGCCTTCTGGTCGGCATGCGCCGAGAGGCCGTCCACGCTGTGGATCGCCGCACGTACCGGGATGTCCTCGCCGAAGATGCGTACACGTTCGGCCCCCTCGATCAGGCG
>JAYRLJ010000008.1:0-28694 GCA_041905305.1 Hylemonella sp.
TGAAACCTGCCCAGCGCGGTATGCGTTTGCTGAGCATGACCGCCACCGTGATCCACACGAGGATGCCGAGAAGAAATGAAATACCGATCATGCTGCGATTCCACAGGCCGGGCCACACATCGCTTGCCTCTTTATGTCAAATAGGCCTCTAGCACCTATGAAATATTTGCAGACAGCTATTGCTTCAATAGCAGTCGCGGTTTTCATGGCGTCTCTTTGTTTCAATTTTTTATTCGTCATGGCACTCACCTCTCCCTCAAACTCTCACCACCCGCCCGCTGCACCGGACTCAGCAGAAACTCAATAATTCGCCGCTGCCCGGTCTTGACCTCCGCCGTGATGTTCATGCCCGGGCTCAGTGCAATGCGCTTGCCGTCGATGTCCATAGCCTTCTGGTTCAACGTCAGGATGGCCGGGTAATAGGCGCCGCTTTTTTCATCCATCACTGCGTCGGCTGTGACCACATCCACTTTGGCGCTCACCGTGCCGTACTTGGTGTACGGGAACATCTCCAGCTTCACCGTGGCGGATTGACCAGCGTTGACGAAACCGATGTCCTGATTGACTACAGTGACCTCCGCCGTCACGGTGGCGCAGTCGGGCACGACGATCATCAAAGGCTGGACGGTGGTGACCACGCCGCCTGTGGTGTGGATATCCTCTCAGAATTCCAAAGGTGGTCGCCGCACCTCCAACGCCCGGCGCAGAACCGTGGCCGAAATCTGGGATGCTCGTTGTGTGAGCACGACCGTCATTCGACGGTCACACTCTTGGCCAAGTTCCGCGGCTTGTCGACATCGGTCCCGCGCGCGCAGGCCGTGTGATAGGCCAGCAACTGCAGCGGCACCACGTGCAGCAGCGGTGACAGGGCACCGTAGTGCTCGGGCATGCGGATGACGTGCAGGCCTTCGCTGCTTTCGATGTGGGTGTCGGAATCCGCCAGCACGTAGAGCACGCCACCACGGGCACGCACCTCGTGCAGGTTGCTCTTGAGCTTTTCCAGCAGCGTGTCGTTAGGCGCCACCGCCACCACCGGCATCTCGCTCGTCACCAGCGCCAAGGGGCCGTGCTTGAGTTCGCCGGCCGGGTAGGCCTCGGCGTGGATGTAGCTGATTTCCTTCAGCTTGAGCGCGCCTTCGAGGGCAATCGGGTAGTGCAGGCCGCGCCCGAGGAAGAGGGCGTTTTCCATGCGGGCGAAGTCTTCCGCCCAGCTGATGACTTGCGGCTCCAGTGCCAGCACCGCCTGCAGCGCCACCGGCAGGTGGCGCATGGCTTTCAGGTGCTGCGCTTCTTCCGCGTCGGGAAGGAAGCCGCGCACCTGCGCCAGCGCCAGCGTGAGCAGGAACAGGCCGGCCAGCTGGGTGGTGAAGGCCTTGGTGGATGCCACGCCAATCTCGACGCCGGCGCGCGTGATGTAGTGCAGCTTGCACTCGCGCACCATGGCGGAAGTCGCCACATTGCAGATGGTCAGCGTCTGCGTCATGCCCAGGCTCTGCGCGTGGCGCAGCGCGGCCAGCGTGTCGGCGGTTTCGCCCGACTGGCTGATGGTCACCACCAGCGTCTTCGGGTTGGGCACGGAGTCGCGGTAGCGGTACTCGCTGGCCACTTCCACCTGCGTCGGAATCTTGGCCATGCTCTCCAGCCAGTACTTGGCAGCGCAGCCGCTGTAGTAGCTGGTGCCGCAGGCCAGGATGAGTACGTTGTCGATGTCCTTGAACACGCGGTAGGCGCCGTCGCCGAACAGCTCGGGCACGATGCCTTCCACGCCTTCGAGCGTGTCGGCAATGGCGCGCGGCTGCTCGAAGATCTCCTTCTGCATGTAGTGGCGGTAGGGGCCGAGCTCGGTCGCACCGCTGTGCGCCTGCACCGTCTTGACCTCGCGCTGCACCGGCTTGTGGTGGCGGTCCACCACCCAGTACTTGCCAAGCTGCACGTCCACCACGTCGCCCTCTTCCAGGTAGACGATCTGGTCCGTCACGCCGGCCAGGGCCATGGCGTCGCTGGCGAGGTAGTTGCCGGCCAGTTCCTTGCCCACACCCAGGATCAGCGGTGAGCCGGCACGCGCACCGATGACGCGGTGCGGCTCGTCCTTGTGGAAGACGGCAATGGCATAGGCGCCATGCAGTTGTTTCACCGCGGCCTTCACCGCCTCGAACAGGTCGCCGTCGTAGAGCGAATCGACCAGATGGGCAATGACCTCGGTATCGGTCTGGCTGTCGAAGCCATAGCCGCGCGCCTTGAGGGCGGCGCGCAGTTCGTCATGGTTCTCGATGATGCCGTTGTGCACCAGCGCCACGCGCGCCGGGCGTTGCGCCGCATCGGCACCGGGGCCGTGGCTGAAATGCGGGTGGGCGTTGTGCACCGCCGGGGCGCCGTGCGTGGCCCAGCGCGTGTGCGCGATGCCGGTGTAGCCCTCCAGCGTGCCGTGCGCCACCTGCTCGGCCAGCTCGGCCACGCGCGAGGTGCTGCGCGCGCGCTTCAAACCGCCTTCAGCATGCACGGCCACGCCGCAGGAGTCATAGCCACGGTACTCCAGCCGCTGCAGGCCTTGCACCAGGATGGGAACGATATTGCGGTTGGATACGGCGCCGACGATGCCACACATGTTTGCGATCTCCTCAAATCAGTGCGCTCGATGGTAGGCGCGGAGAAGAAAAATATCTGATTGATTTTCTTATTTATTTGACTTTTAATTTCATAGAACACATTTAATAACCAAATATTCCATTTTCATTAACTTAATGGAACAAATCTCATTAGATCAAACCGACCTGCTGCTGCTGGACGCCCTGCAACGAGACGCTGCCATCAGCAACCAGGCGCTGGCGGCCCAGGTGCATATTTCGCCGCCCACCTGCCTGCGCCGCGTCAAGCGGCTGGTGGAAGCGGGCGTGATTGAGCAACAGGTAGCGGTGCTGAGCCATGACAAGCTGGCGCCGCTGCTGGGCCATGGCCTACAGGCGATTGTGGAGATCTCGCTCGACCGGCAGGGTGCCGAAGCACTGGATGCCTTCGAGCAGCGCGTGGCAGCGGATGACGCCGTGCAGCAGTGCTACCGCGTCTCGCCCGGGCCGGACTTCGTGCTGGTGGTGCAGGCGCGCGACATGCCGGACTACCTGGCACTGGCACAGCGCCTGTTCACCAGCGACGCCAATGTGCGCAACGTGAAAGCCTACTTCAGCGTCAAGCGCAGCAAGTTCGGCGCGCGCGTGCCGCTGCCTGCCAAACCTTAGTCTGCCCGTGGCAGCGTGAAGCGGATGCAGCAGCCCGCATCGGGTGCGCCCTCGGCCTCGATGCGGCCGCCGTGCCGCTCCACGATCTTGCGCGCCAGCGCCAGGCCCAACCCCAGGCCCTCGAACTCGTTACCGCTGTGCAACCGCTGGAACACATGGAACAGCTTGCCCCGCAAGCCAGGGTTGAAGCCGACGCCGTTGTCGCGCACGCTGAGCGCGCACCAGCCGTCTTCGGCCGGCTGCCAGCCGATGGCAATGTCGACCTGGGCACGCGGCCGTGTGAACTTGAGCGCGTTGGACAACAGGTGCCCGAGCAGTTGCCGCACCAGCGCGGCATCGCCACGCAGCGGCGGGAAATCGGCCGCCACCTGCCAGGCAATCTGCCGGCCAGCGGCCTCGGCGGCCAGTGCCTGACGTGCCTCGTCCACCAGCGCACGTACGTCCAGCGGGCTTGAGGCCACCTCCACCCGGTCCAGCTGCGACCAGCTCATCAGGCCGTCGATCTGCCGCCCCATCAGCTTGGCGGCGTTCGTCACCGTGTCCAGGTAACCGTTCACCTCGTCCACCGGAGCGCTGCCCAGCTCCTCGCGCACCAGCGCGGCATAGGCCGTGATGTGACGCAGGTTGGCGCGCAGGTCGTGCGACACCACGTAGGCGAAGTCGCCCAGCGCATCGCGTGCCGCCTGCAGCTCGGCCCGCAGCCGGGCCAGCTCTTGCTCTTGCGGGGAAGCGGGCGCGCTCATGATCAGCTCACTTCTTCTGCTTCTGCGGCCGCTGCCAGTTGGCCACGCTGACCTGCTTGGCGCGTGCCACCGTCAGCGCGCCGGGCGCGGTGTCCTTGGTGATGGTGGAGCCGCCGCCCACGGTGCCGCCGGCGCCGATGGTCACCGGCGCCACCAGCACGCAGTTGCTGCCGATATGCACATCGGCCTCGATCACCGTGGTGTGCTTGTTGGCGCCGTCGTAGTTGGCCGTGATACTGCCGGCACCGTAGTTGACGCGCTCGCCCACCTTCGAGTCACCGATGTAGGCCAGATGGTTGGCCTTGGCGCCTGCCGCCAGCGTGGAGGCCTTGATCTCGACGAAGTTGCCGATGTGCACCTCCTCGCCCAGTTGCGCACCGGGGCGCAGACGGGCAAAGGGGCCGATCAGCGCACCGGCGCCCACCTGCACGTGCTCCTTCTCGGCGGTACCGCCTTCGATGTGGGTGTAGGGATGGATCACGGCACCGGCCGCGATGTGCGCGTTGCTGATGACGCAGTTGGCACCGACCTTCACACCCTCGCCCAGCGTCACCCGGCCGGCAAACACGCAGTTCACGTCGATCTCCACGTCCTGCGCGCACACCAGCTCGCCGCGCAGGTCAAATCGCGCCGGATCGGCCATCCGCACGCCCTGCTCCATCAGGGCGCGGGCGGTACGCAGTTGGTGCGCCCGTTCCAGTTCGGCCAGCTGCACCGGGCTGTTGACACCGGCCACCTGCACGGCGTCCGCGATCTGGTGGCCCACCACGGGCACGCCGTCTTGCACCGCGAACTTCACCACGTCGGTCAGGTAGTACTCGCCCTGGGCGTTCCGGTTGTCCAACCGCGCCAGCCAGGGCTTGAGCAGCCGGGCCGGCACGGCCATGATGCCGCTGTAGACCTCGCGGATGGCGCGCTGCGCCTCGCTGGCGTCCTTGTGCTCCACGATGGCCTGCACCGTGCCGTTGGCATCGCGCACGATGCGGCCATAGCCGGCGGGGTCGTCGAAGGCGATGGTCAGCAACGCCAGCTTGTTGCCACCGCAGGCGGCGATCAGCGCCTGCAGCGTGTCGGCCTGCGTCAGCGGCACGTCACCCGACAGCACCACCACCACGCCGTCGTCGGGTAGCACCGGCACCGCCTGCTGTACGGCATGGCCGGTACCCAGCTGCGGTTCCTGGCGCACGAACTCCATGGCAAATTGGCTCGCAGCCCCTGCTGGATGGGCAAGTGCTGCTTCAACTTCTGTAGCACCGTGACCGGTGATCACCACCACCCGGCGCGCGTCCAGCGCGGCTGCGGTGTCCACCACGTGCTGCAGCAGTGCACGCCCGGCCAAACGGTGTAACACTTTGGGCAGTTTGCTTTTCATGCGCGTGCCCTTGCCGGCCGCCATGATGACCACGTCCACCGCCTGTTTGTGCTGATCCATGCTGTACCCGTCTGTTTCTGTCGTATTGGCTACCCGTCGCCGGAGAGCACTGATGACCCGCATTATCGGCGCGCTGCTGCTGGTTTTTCTGGGCGGCTGCAGCGCCGTGAAGATCGGCTACAACAACGCGCCCTCGCTCGCCTATTGGTGGCTGGACGGCTACGTCGACTTCAATGACGCGCAGTCCGCCCAGGTGCGCAACCGTCTGGATGCACTGCAAGCCTGGCACCGCCAGAACGAGCTGCCGGCCTATGCCGATCTGCTGCGCCAGTTGCAGCGGCTGGCACCTGAAGCCGTGACGGCAGACCAGGTCTGCGCTCTCACCACGCAGGTACAGCGCCATGTGCGACGGCTGAGTGAGCAGGCTGCCGAAGGCATGGCCCACGTGGTTCCGACGCTGCAGCCCGAGCAGCTGCGCCACCTGGCGCAACAGTTCGACAAACACAACCGCGACTGGCGCGAGGAATGGCTGGACGCCACACCGCAGGAACTGCTGGCGCGCCGGCTGAAGAAGGCCGAGGAACGGGCCGAGAGCTTCTATGGCCGGCTGGACGACACGCAACGCACCATCCTCCGCCAGAGCCTCGCGGCATCCGCCTTCGACGCCCGGGCCGCCTGGCGCGAGCGTCTGCGCCGGCAGCAGGACCTGCTGCAGGCCTTGCGAGAGCACCGCAACGGCGATCGCCCGGCGCATGTGCAGGCGGAGATGCTGGCGCTGCTGCAACGCCAGCTGGAGTCACCCGACGCCGACTACCGTGCCCGTTTCGAGCGCATGCTGCAGGACGGCTGCCGTACCATGGCCACGCTGCACAACAGCACCAGCGCATCGCAGCGCCGGCATCTGCAGGACAAGCTCAAGGGCTACGAGACCGACCTGCGCACGCTGGCCGCGGAAAAAAACTAGGGCCAGCGACGCTGGCCCTGGCACGGAGGTTCGGCAGGCCTCAGCCCTGCAACGCTGCCCACATGGCCTTGTCGCGCTCGGCGGTCCAGATGCGCGGGTTCTTGATGCCGCTGGCCTCGTCAAAGGCGCGCGTCACGTCGAACGGCAGGCAGTGCTCGTAAATGAACACCTGACCGAAGATCGGGTCCATGCTCTTGCGTGTGTGCGCCATGGCGGCCTTCAGGTCCATGCCCTGGGCCACGGCCTCGCGACCGCAGCGGTACAGCGTCTCGACCCAGCGCTTGGTGTAGTCCAGCGCCTTGTTCACATGGGCGTTGCCCTTCATCGCCTCGCCGCGGCCGGGTACCAGGGCTTCGGCCTTGAGCGCGCGCAGCGCCTCCAGCGTGGCCGGCCACTCTTCCAGCTGTGCGTCGCCGGTGTAGACGCCTGCGTTGAACTCCACCAGGTCGCCCGAGTACAGCACCTTCTCTTCTTCCACCCAGGCAATGGTGTCACCGCGCGTGTGGCCCGGGCCCGGGCTCCAGATCTGTACCACCACGCCACCGAGGTTGATGCTGAGCCTGCCCGGCACTTCTCCCTTCACCGGGTTGCCGCCGCCGATCACCATGCTGGGCCAGGTCAGGCCGGGCACGGTCTCGGCATTGCGGAATAGACGCGGGAAGCGCTCCATCTCGCTCTTCATGTCCTGCGCGCCACGCTCGCGGATCAGCTCCAGCGTGCCCTGGCTGGCGATGATCTCGGTCGCCCCCTCGGCCACGAAGGCGCTGGCACCCAGCACGCGCACAGCGTGGTAGTGGGTCAGCAGCACGTACTTGATGGGCTTGTCGCTCACCGTGCGGATCTTCTTGATGAGGTCCTGGGCCATGGCCGGCGTGGCGGTGGCGTCGCTCACCAGGATGCAGTTGTCACCGATGATGACGCCGGAGTTCGGGTCGCCCTCGGTGGTGTAGGCCCAGCAGTGCTGGCTCAGGCGCTCGAAGGTGATTTTCTTGTCGGTCAGGTCGGCTTGCGAGGCAAAGGCTTTGCTCATGGTGTCTCCGGTAGGCATCTGTAATGTTTGTCACCCCATTTTAGAGGGCGCTCGCCATCTGACGAAATGCATTACGGATAGCGAAACGACCACCACCGCGTAAAAAGTGGTCAGGCCGCCAGGCCGCGCTCCAGCATGGCAATCACTTCGTCGGCAAAGGCCGCGTAGCTCATGGCACCGCCCGGGCGCAGCCAGGTGAAGGTCCAGTTGATCATGCCGAACAGCATCATGGTCACGGCGGTCTGGTTGCGTTCATCGAGCCGCTGCGGGTAGGCGCGCCGCAAGAAGCGCGTCACCGCCGACACCACGTCGCGCTGGCGGTTCAGCACCTCGTCGCGCTGCGCCTCGCCCAGGAACTTGGTGTCGTGCAGCAGGGCCACGTGGCGCGTGGCCGAGGTCTCGTATTCGTGCAGGAAGCTGCGGATGAGCTCGTGCAAAGCGGCACGGTCGTCCAGGTTGCGCCGCTGCGCCGTGGCCTCCACCTGCCCCACCAGCGCCAGCAGACGCTGGGTGTAACGGTCCAGCAGGTCGAACAGGATGGCTTCCTTGCTCTCGTAGTAGTGGTACAGCCGTGCCTTGGAAGTGCCACAGGCCGCGGCAATGTCGTTCATGCTGGCCGCGGGGTAGCTCTTTTCGGCAAAGCACTGCGCCGCGATGTCGAGGATCTCGTCGCGCTTGAGTTCGTGGCTGGCGGACTTGGGGCGGGCCATGACGTCAACTGGAAATACCGGGCACCGGCCAGACCACACCGTGGTCGTTGAGGATGGCGTCCAGCGGCACATCGTGCGGCTCAGGCTCCAGGTCGGGCAGGAAGCCGTGCGCAAAGCCCAGCCCCACGGTGAACGGCCTGGGCTGCAGCGCCGCCAGCGTGCGATCGTAGAAGCCGCCACCATAGCCCAGACGGTAGCCGCCGGGGCCGTAGCCAACGCAGGGGACAAAGAGCAGCGTGGGCACGATGAGCTCGGTGTCCTTCGGCTTCGGAATGCCGTAGGCGTCTTCCTCCATCGGGCAGCCGGGGTACCAGGCGTGGAAGGTGAGCGTCTTGTGCACCTTGTCGATCACCGGCAGGCCGATGCGCCGCGGCTGCGGCTGCTCGATCAGCTCGCCGTCTTCCTTCCAGCGGTGCAGCGCCGGCAGTGGGTCAAATTCCCCCTTGATCGGCCAGTAGGCACCGATGACCGCATCCGGGCGCCCCACCAGCCAGATCCGCATGACCTGCTGCAAGGCCGTGGCCCGTTGTAGGCGATCGGGCAGGTTCAGGCGTTGGGTAATGAGTTGCTGGCGTAAGGCCTTCTTTTCCTGCGACCTTTTTTCCTCGGATGTGTCCATAATTCCCACATGCAGTTTCAAGCCATTCTGACATCGATCGCCCTGCTGGCGGGGTTGATGTTGCCACACGCCGGGCACGCCGTGCCCACCAAGTCCAAGCCACGCGCCCAAAGCGCCAGCGATGCCCCCATCGTGGACATGCAGCAGGCCTTCAAGAAGGGCGACCGCAAACGCCTGGCCGCCCTGCTGCCGCAGGTGCAGGGTCATGCCCTGGAGCCCTGGGGCGCCTACTGGGAACTGGCGGCTCGGCTCAACGAAGCCGGCCCGACCGAGATCCGCAATTTCCTCTCCCGTTATGCCGGCACCTACCAGGAAGACCGCCTGCGCAACGACTGGCTGCTGCTGCTGGGCAAGCGGCGCGACTGGGCCAACTTCGCGGCCGAGTACCCCAAGTTCCGCATGAACGATGACCGTTCGGTGCGCTGCTATGCGCTGCTGAACGAGGCCTATTCCAGCGGCGCCGACGTCGCTGCCCAGGTGCAGGAGTTGTGGCTGGCGCAGAAGGAAGCCGATGAAGGCTGCGCCGCCGCGGCCGAGCAGCAGTTGGCGGCCGGCAAGCTGCCCGCGCATGCCGCCTGGCTGCGCGCGCGCCTGGGCTTCGAGAATGAGCGTCCGAGCATTGCCACCCAGGCGGTGGCCATGCTCAACCCGGACTGGGCCGCCAGCGTCAACGCCATCTACGCCAGCCCGGTGCGCTTCCTCGACGAGAAGATTACCGCGCTGCGCCCGCGCACCAAGGAGCTGGTGACGCTGGCACTGATCCGCCTGGCCAGCACCGACATCACGGCCGCCATGGACGAGATGAACAAGATGCGCTGGCGTGCCCAGCTCACGCAGGAGGAACGCAGCTGGGTCTGGGGCGTGATCGGCAAACGCGCCGCGCGCCGCCTGCAGGAAGGTGCCATCAACTACTTCTCGCACGCGCAGGACCGCCACCTTAACGGCGACCACTTGGCCTGGAAGGTGCGTGCCGCGCTGCGCGCCGGCGCCTGGGCCGAGGTACTGAACGCCACCGCCGCCATGCCCGAGCCGCAGCGCCAGGACCCGACCTGGGTCTATTGGCGCGGCCGCGCCCTGCTGGCACTGGGCGGCGCGCCGGATGCGCCGGCGCAGGCGCGCTCGCTGTTCGAGTCCATCGCCTCGCCACGCGGGTTCTACGAGCAGCTGGCCATGGAAGAACTCGGCCGCCCGATCACCGTGCCACCCAAGCCCGAGCCGTTGACCGCCGCCGAGCTGGAGGCGGCGCGCGCCAACCCCGGCCTGCGCCGTGCCCTGCTGGCCATCCAGCTCGGCCTGCGTGCCGAGGGCGTGCGCGAGTGGAACTACACCGTCGGCGCGCACCAACGCGGCGGCATGAGCGACCGCGAATTGCTGGCCGCCGCCCAGCTGGCCTGCGACAGCCAAGTGTGGGACCGCTGTATCAACACCAGCGAGCGCACCCGCCAACTGATCGACTTCGAGCAGCGTTTCCCCATGCCGTTCAAGCAGGCCGTGGTGCAGCGCGCCGGCCAGATCGACCTCGACCCGGCCTACGTCTATGGCCTGATCCGGCAGGAAAGCCGCTTCATCATGGACGCGCAGTCCCATGTCGGTGCCGCTGGCCTGATGCAGGTCATGCCGGCCACGGCGCGCTGGACCGCCAAGCGCATCGGCCTGAACGACTTCAAGCCGCACCACATCACCGACCGCGACACCAACATCGCCATCGGCACCGGCTACCTCAAGCTGGTACTGGAAAGCTTCGACGGTTCCATGCCGCTGGCCGCCGCCGCCTACAACGCCGGCCCGAGCCGCTCGCGCGCCTGGCGCGGGCAAGATGGCGACCCGCAGCTCGACGCCGCCATCTGGGCCGAGAACGTGCCGTTCAACGAGACGCGCGACTACGTGAAGAAGGTGCTGTCCAACACCACCAACTACGCCGCGCTCATCAGCGGCAAGCCGCAGTCGCTCAAAGCACGCCTGGGCCAGGTCGGCCCGCAGCGCCGTGGCAAGAGTGATTTCGACGAAGACCTGCCATGAAGAAAGTTCTGGTGCTCGGCGGAACCGGTTTTGTCGGCCGCCATGTGTGTGAAAAACTGGCCCGCGCGGGCTGGCACGTCACCGTGCCGACGCGGCGCGCCGGCAATGCCCAAGCCATCCAGCACCTGCCGGGGCTGACCGTGGTGCCAGCCGACGTGCACGACGAGGCCGCCCTGCGCCGCCTGTTGCCGGGGCACGACGCGGTGGTCAACCTGGTGGCCATCCTGCACGGCAATGCCGCGGCCTTCGAGCGCACCCATGCGGAACTGCCGGCCAAGCTGGCACGCGCGGCCCTGGCAACCGGCGTGCGACGCATGGTGCATGTCAGTGCCCTGGGTGCCGCGCCAGCGGCAACCGAAAGTGCGCCCTCCATGTACCTGCGCAGCAAGAGCCGCGGCGAGGCGGTGCTGCAACAGGCGGCAGCCGACGGCCTGCAACTCACCGTGCTGCGCCCGAGCGTGATCTTCGGCGCCGACGACCAGTTCCTCAACCTGTTCGCCCGCCTGCAGCGCGTGGCCCCCGTCATGCCGCTGGCCGGCGCGCAGGCGCGCTTCCAGCCGGTCTGGGTGGAGGATGTGGCGCAGGCCATCGCACGCTGCCTGCAGGACCCGGCCACCATCGGCCAGACCTTGGAAGCCTGCGGGCCCCAGGTCTACACGCTGGCACAGCTGGTGCAACTGGCCGGCCGCCTCAGCCGCGGCCGCGCCCGGCCGGTGCTGCCGCTGCCGATGGCACTCGGGCGGCTGCAGGCTGGCCTGATGGAGTGGCTGCCCGGCCCGACGCTGATGAGCCGCGACAACCTGGACTCCATGCGCATCGACAACGTGGCCACCGGCCAGCAGCCCGGCCTGGATGCCCTGGGCATCACGCCGGCGGCCCTGGGTGCCATTGCCCCCGCTTACCTGGGCCAGCACGACCGCTACGTGACGCTGCGCGCCCACTTCCGTCGTCGCTGAACGAGCGAACCACAGGCGCTGCCCCGGCGCGCTACCATGGCCGCTTGCACGGGAGGTGACCATGTACAGGCTTTTCATCGGCAACAAAAACTACTCGTCTTGGTCCATGCGGCCCTGGGTGCTGATGCGCCAGGCCGGCATTGCGTTCGAAGAGGTGATGCTTCGTTTCGACTCCTTCGACGCCGATTCGCAGTTCAAGCACGCCTTGGCCGACATCAGCCCTGCCGGCAAGGTGCCGGTGCTGGTACACAGCCGACCTGAAGGCGACCTGGCGATCTGGGACACGCTGGCGATTGCCGAGTACCTGGCCGAGCAGTTCCCACAGCTGCAGCTGTGGCCGCAGGACGTGGCGGCCCGCGCCCGGGCGCGCAGCGTCTGCGCCGAGATGCATGCCGGCTTCACCGCATTGCGCCAGCACTGCACGATGAACATCGAGGCCTCGCTGCCCGACATCGGCGCACTGATCTGGCGCGACCAGCCGGCCGTGCGTACCGACGTGGCACGACTGGTGGAGATGTGGCGCGACCTGCTGAGCCGTCATGGCGGCCCGCTGCTGTTCGGCAGCTTCACCATTGCCGACGCCTACTTTGCCCCGGTGTGCATGCGCTTCAAGACCTACGAACTGCCGCTGCCGGCCGACATTGCCGGCTACGTTGAACGCGTGGCCGCATTGCCGGGGGTGGCCGACTGGGTGACGCAGGCGCGCGCCGAAGAGGATTTCTGCACCTTCGAGGAGCCCTACCGGCTGAAACGCTGAAGCCGTAAGATGCTGGTGACTGCGGATCCCCGCGTGCTCCAGTTCCAGCATGACAAGAACAATTCCTCATCGCAGTGCCCGGCTTTGCTGTCTTGGCCTGCTCGTCGGGTGCAGCGTTCTGGCAGGCAACGCCTGGTCCCAGGCGCTGAGCTTTCCCGAAGCGTGGCAACGGCTGCGCGAGAACTCCGACCGCCTGGCCGCGGCCCAGGCTGCGGTGGACCACAAGCGCCTGCAGCGCGACGGCCTGCAGGGCCTGGGCGGGCCGGTGCTGAGCGTCACCGGCGCGAGCTACCTCTATGCGGCCAGCCTGAACGTCAACCTCGACCCGGTGAACCAGGCCATCACCCAGACCACACAGTCGCTGCCGGCGCCACTCAAGAGCGTGCCGATCAACGTTTCTCCCGTCCCCTCGCATTACACCTACACCCGGCGCGATTCGGATACCAGCGCATCGCTCTCCGCCATCTGGCCGCTCTACGTCGGCGGCGCGGCCGACAGCATGCGCGGCCTGGTACAGGCACAGGCCGACGAGGCGCAGGCCGATGCCGACCGCACCACGCACGAGCTCTCCACCCTGCTGGCGCAGCGCTACTTCGGCGCCCAGCTGGCCGCGCGTGCTGCCCGCCTGCGCGCCACCGCGCGCGACAACGTGGCCCGGCACGACAGCACGGCCGAGCGGCTGCTGGCGGCCGGCCTGATCTCGCGCGTGGAGCGACTGCAGGCGCAAAGTGCCTACGAGGATGCCAAGCGCAATGCGCTGAAGGCGCAGGACGATGCCGACATGGCGGCACTGGCGCTGGCACGCACGCTGAAACTACCGGGACCGGTGCAGGCGCAATCGCCGCTGTTCGTCATTTCGCAGCCCGTGGAACCTCTGTCACACTTCACCGAGCTCGCGCTGCAGCGCCACCCGGGCCTGGGCAAGGTGGCGGCAAAGAAGGCACAGGCCGAGCAGATGCACCACAGCGAGGAGGCCCTGCGCCGCCCGCAGGTGTTTGCCTTCGGCCAGCACCAGATCAAACAAGACAACCCGGACTGGGTGGCCGGCGTCGGCGTGCGCTGGACGCTGTGGGATGCCGTCAACCGCGACACGCTGGCCGCCGCCTCGCTCAAGCAGGTGGAGCAGGCCGAACGCACCGACGCACAGGCACGCAACGACATCACGCTGCTGGTGGAGAAGAACTGGCGCACGCTGGAGAACGCGCGCCGCCAGTTCCTGGGCCAGCAGACCTCGGCCGATTTGGCCGCCGAGGTGCTGCGCCTGCGCAGCGCCGCCCTGCGCGAAGGCACCGGCACCGCACTGGAACTGATCGACGCCGAGACCAACCAGGTCAAGGTGCAGACCGAGCGCGCGCAGGCCGCCTACGAGTACGTGATGGCGCTGGCCCAGCTGCTGGAGAGCTGCGGCCTGTCGGAAGAATTCAATACCTACATGGCACGGGCCGACGTGCGCGTGGAATGAGCATGAACAAGAAAACCACCCTGATGACCGCCGGCGCTGCCGTGCTGGTGCTGCTCGGCCTGGGCGTGTGGCGGGCCTCGCAACCGGCGCCCGATGTCTTCCAGGGCCAGATGGAGGCGCGCGAGACCGACATCGCACCCAAGGTGCCCGGCCGCATCGCGCAGGTGTTGGTCAAGGAAGGCGATGCGGTGCAGCCTGGCACGCCGCTGATCCGCATGGACAGCCCCGAAGTCGCCGCCAAGCTGGCCCAGGCCAGCGCCGCACAGGACGCGGCGCAGGCCGTTGCCACCAAGGCCGAACGCGGTGCGCGGCCGCAGGAAGTGGAGATGGCGCGACTGCAGTGGCAGCGCGCCGAGGCCGCGGCCGAACTGGCCGCCACCTCGTTCAAGCGCGTTGAAGGGCTGGCACGCGACGGCCTGATCGCCGCGCAGAAACGCGACGAAGCCGAGGCCAACTACAAGGCCTCGCGCGACGCCGCTGCCGCGGCCAAGGCGCAGTACGACATGGCGCGCCTGGGCGCCCGAGCCGAAGACAAGGCCGCCGCCGCCGCGCAGGCGCGCCAGGTGGCCGGTCTGGTGGCGGAAGTAGAGGCCGCCAAGGCCGAAACCGAGCTCAAGAGCCCGGTGGCCGGCGAAGTGGCCAAGGTGCTGGCCAAGGCGGGTGAGCTCTCGCCGCAGGGTGTGGCCGTGGTCACCGTGGTCGATCTGAAAGACCAGTGGGTGGTGCTGAACGTGCGCGAGGACCGGCTGCAGCGCTTCGCCGTCGGTGCCGAGTTCGACGCCACGCTGCCGGCGCTGGCCGGCAGCGAAGGCGGCAAGCCGGTGCGCTTCAAGGTCTACTACAGCGCCGCGCTGCCGGACTTCGCCACTTGGCGCGCCACCCGCGGCGGCCAGGGCTTCGACGCGCGGACCTTCGAGGTGCGCGCCCGCCCGCTGACGCCCATCGACGGCGCGCGGCCCGGCATGAGCGTGCTGGTGCAGTGAGCCGTTTTTCAGGCGAAATCGGCCTCCTAGGAAATACCGACGGGCGCTAATAGCTATGAATTCGATAGCACACAGCGCCGCCCGCGAAGCCCGGCTGCTGCGCGGCCGGCCGTGGGACCTGGCCCTCATCAGCTGGGTGCCGCTCCTGGCCGCAACGCTGCTGTGGTGGATCTTCTCCGCCGGCCTGCCGACGCGCCTGCCGATCGGCGTGATCGACCAGGACCACTCGGCCCTCTCGCGCCAGCTACAGCGCTTTCTCGATGCCACGCCCGGCCTGGCGGTGACGGGCCGTTATGACAACGCGGCTGAGGCCGAGCGCGCGCTGCGCCGCAGCGAGGTCTATGGCGTGGTGGGCATCCCGCCCGACTTCGCGCGCGACCTGAAGCAGGGGCGCGCGGCGCAGGTCACGCTGCTGCACAACGCGCAGCTGGGCACGCACTCGGGCCTGATCCAGCGCGACGTGCGCACTGCGGTGGGTACGCTCTCGGCCGGCGTGGAAATGGGCGCGCGCAACAGGCGCGGCGAACCGGCGCAGAACGTGCGCGTGAGCATGGAGCCGGTGCGCACCGGCATGATCACGCTGTTCAATGCCGCGCTCGATTACGAACAGTTCCTGGCTGCGGCGCTCATCCCGGCGCTGCTGCACATCCTGGCCATGACGGCCGGCGCCTGGGCTGTGGGACGCGAGCTGCGCGACCGCACGCTGGGCGAGTGGCTGGGCAACCATCCGACATGGGCCGACGCTGGCGGCGCCCTGCTCGGCAAGCTGCTCTGGCCCTGGCTCAGCCTGGGCGGCGTGGCCACGCTGGCGCTGCTGTGGATCACCTGGGGCCGCGGCTGGCACCCGACCGGCTCGGTGGCGTGGACGCTGCTGGCGCTGTGGGTCTTCCTGGCGCTGTCCATCGCCATGGGCGCGCTGGCCTCGGGCGCCACGCGCTCGCTGCGCACCGCGCTGTCGGCCACCGGCTTCGTCACTGCGCCAGCCTTTGCCTTCAGCGGCGTGGGCTTTCCGCTGCTGGCCATGCCGATGGGCGCGCGGCTGTGGGCCGAGTTGCTGCCCTACACCCATTACATCCGCCTGCAGATGGAGCAGCTGCAGATGGGCGCCCCCGTGGCCATCTCGCTGGCCACGCCGCTGTGGATGGCGCTTGCCACGGCCATCCTGCTGGGCGTCTGCGTGCCGCTGCTGCAGCGCGCGGCCACCCAGCCCCAGACCTGGGGGAAGCGCTAGATGCGCGCCGTGCTGCAGGCCTGGCAGGCCACACTGCAGGCGGTGCTGCGCGACAGCGGCGTGATGCTGCTGCTCATCGCCGCGCCGGTGCTTTATGCCTTCTTCTACCCCTGGCCCTACTCGCAACAGGCGGTAACGCGCGTGCCGGTGGCCGTGGTGGATCTGGACCACAGCAGCCTGTCGCGCCAGATCATCCGCTTCGCGGCCGCCAATCCGCGCATCGACGTGCGCTGGGTCGGCGGCGATGTGCGCGCCGCGCAGCAGGCGCTGTGGCGCGGCGAGATCGAGGGCTATGCCATTCTGCCGGCCGACCTCAAGCGTCAGGTGGTGCGCGGCAGCGGCGCCACCGTGACGGTGGAAGGCGACGGCGCCTACGCCTTGCTCAACAAGGCCGTGCTGTACGGCTTTGCCGAGGCGGTAGGCACGGTGTCGGCCGGCGTGGAGATCCGGCGCCTGCAGGCCGCCGGCCAGAGTGCGCCGCAGGCCCGTGCCAGCCGCAGCCCTGTGAACACACAAATGGTGCCGCTGTTCAACCCGACCGAGGGCTATGGCAGCTACGTGGTGCCGGCGGTGGCGCTGCTGATCATCCAGCAGACTTTGCTGATGGGCGCGGCCATGCTGGCCGGCACCTGGGCCGAACGCGACGCCCACCGTGCCGACACGCGCACCTGGCTGGGTCGCATCCTCGCGCTGTCCACACTGGGCTTTGCCTCCGGCCTGTTCTACGTCGGCTGGGTGTTCGACTGGCAGGACTTCCCGCGCGGCGGCAACCCCTTGGGGGCGATGGTTCTGCTGGCGCTGTACGCGCCGGCGGTGAGCGCGCTGGGCCTGCTCTTGGGCGTCTGGTTCCGCGATCGCGAACGCGCCATGCAGGTGCTGCTGCTGACGGCCCTGCCCATGGCCTTCCTCTCCGGCTTCTCCTGGCCCGCCGAGGCGCTGCCGGCACCGCTGCAGGTGCTGCGCTGGCTCATCCCAAGCACCTCGGGCATCCAGGGCTCGCTGCGGCTGAACCAGATGGGCGCACCACTGGCCGATGTGCTGCCACAGCTGCTGGCACTGGGCGCGCTGGCGCTGGTGGCAGCGGCGTGCCTGATGCGTGTTGCGCGCCAACAAAGCGGCGACTGACGGCGGTGGGCCCGGCCGGCCTGCCCTCATTCCCGCCGCAACAGGTCGAAGGCCACCTTGCGCAGCCAGGCGTGGGCGCGGTCGTTCTGGAAACGCTGATGCCAGAACAGGTGCACGTCGATGACCGGTGACGCCATCGGCGTCTCCACGTAGCGCACCGCGCCGTGCTTGCGGAAGAACTCGGCCAGATCGCGTGGCACGGTGGCGATCACATCGGAGTTCTCGACGATCGGCAGCAGGCTCATGAAGTGCGAGAGCTCGACGACCACGCGCCGCTGCAGCCCTTTCTTCTGCATGAACTGCTCGAACACATGCTCGCGGCCGTCAGGCTTGACGACCGCATGTGACGCCGCCATGAACTGCTTGAGCGACAGCTTGCGCCCGATGGTGGGATGCGGGTCGCGCAGCAGGCAGACGTGCGTGTTGCGAAACAGACGCTGCTGGAAGAAACCGGCCTTGTGCAGGTCCGGAAAGTAGCCGATCGCCAGCTCGGCCTCGCCCGACTCCAGCGCCGCGGCGGCCGCGTGGCGCGGCATGGCCAGTGTGCGCAGGGTCACCTGGGGCGCATGGGCAGCCAGATGGGCCAGCAGCCGGGGCAGGAAATTGACCTCGGCGATGTCCGGCGTCACGAGGTTGAACGTGCGCTGGCTGCTCTGCGGCTCGAAGGCCGCCGGCTGCAGGATGTCGCCCTCGATGGCCTGCACCACCTGCCGGATCTTGCGGCCCAGGTCTTCGGCACGCGGCGTGGGGCTCATCTCCGAGCCGGCGCGCACGAACAGCGGGTCGCCGAACAGCGTGCGCAGCCGCGCCAAGGCGGCACTCATGGCCGGCTGGCTCAGGCCCAGGGACTCACCGGCACGCGTCACGCTGCGGTGACGGTCCATGGCGTTGAACACCACCAGCAGGTTCAGGTCGACCGATCGAATATCCATGCCATGGATTTTATGTATATCGAAAATCGACTGGATTAATTCAACGACTGTTCCTAGACTCGCGCCCATTGCTGGCTGATTTGACGCACATCAAGCCATCAGACAAGAACACAAGGAGACAGCATTGGACAAGCTCACGCTGGCCCAGGCGCAGCAGATCATTGCCGGCGCCCGAGCGCACTCGCAGGCCGCGGGCTACAAGCCCATGGGCATCGCCGTGCTGGACGACAGCGGCCACCTGGTGGCATTTGCACGTGAAGACGGTGCCAGCATGTTCCGCTTCGACGTGGCCGTGGGCAAGGCTTGGGGGGCCGTCGGCATGGGCGCCTCCAGCCGCGCGCTGGCGCAGCGCGCCAAGGACAACCCGAACTTCTTCACCGCACTCGCCGCCACCGCCGGCGGCAAGCTGCTGCCGCAGACCGGCGCCGTACTGATCAAGAACGCTGCCGGCCAGACGCTGGGCGCCGTGGGTACCAGCGGCGGCACCGGCGACGAGGACGAGGCGATCTGCATCGCCGGCGTGCAATCGGCAGGTCTCGTCGCAGCGTGAAGATGCATTGCCGCTGCGGCGTGGACGTGCACGCCCATGTGATCCCTGGCACGTTCCCGGCCTGGCTGGACGGTGCCACGCCCGCCGGCTGGCCGTCGATGGCGCCGGCACATGACTGCCAGCACCGCCATGTGATGATCGACGGCAAGAACTACCGCACCGTGTCGGACAAGTGCTGGACCACCAGCCGCCGTCTGGCGGACTTTGCCGACATGGGCCTGGTGCTGCAGGCCGTCTCGCCGATGCCGGAGCTGCTGTCGTACTGGCTGTCGCCGGCGGTGGGCGCGCAGCTGGTGCGCTACCTGAACGAGCAGATTGCCGCCATGGTGGCCGAGTCCGATGGCCAGCTGCTGGGCCTGGGCGCGGTGCCGCTGCAGGACCTGGACCTGGCCCTGCGCGAACTGCGTCATCTGAAGGAAACCCTGGGGCTGCACGGCGTGGAGATCGGCAGCAACATCAATGGCGTGGCCATCGGCGACCCGCGTTGGCTGCCCTTCTTCGAGGCCTGTGCGGCACTCGACCTGCCGGTCTTCGTGCACGCGCTGCGTCCCGCCGGCATGGAGCGGCTGGTCGGCCCGGCGCCGCTGCAACAGGTGCTGGCTTACCCGACCGACGTTGGCCTGGCCGCTGCCTCGGTGCTGACCGGCAACCTGCTGGCGCAAGTGCCGGGCCTGCGCATCGCCTTCAGCCACGGCGGCGGCACGCTGGCGATGTTGCTGCCGCGGCTGCAGCAGGCCATGACGGTGTTTCCCGCCTTGCACGACAGCGTGCAGCAGTCGCCTGCGGAAGCGGTGCGCCAGCTGTATTTCGACACGCTGGTGTTCGACACGCCGACGCTGCGCCATCTGGTGCAGACCTTCGGCGCCAGCCAGCTGATGGTGGGCACCGACTACCCGTTCAACTTCCACGATGCACGCCCGGTGGAACGCATCCGCGCCGCCGGCTTCGACGACGCCGTCGTCAGCCAGCTGGTGCAGGCCAATGCGCGGCGCTTCCTGGGCCTGCCGCCTGATCCGCAGCCCTGCCCTTCTGTCCCCAAGGAATGACCCCATGACCCACGCCTCCTCCCGCGTCAGCGCCCTGCGCAGCGTTGCGCTGACCGTGCCCGACCTGGCCCTGGCCGAGCAGTTCTACACCCAGACCTGGCACCTCGACGTGGCGGCCCGCACGGCCGATGCGCTCTACCTGCGCGGCACCGGCCGTGACCACCACCTGCTGGCCCTGCACCAGGCCGCGGGGCCGGCGCGCATCCGCAACGTCACCTTCCGCGCCCGCCACCGCGGCGCGCTGGACGAAGTGGCGCAGCAGGCCGTGGCCGCCGGCGGCCGTGTCCTGCAGCCGGTGGGGCCGGTGGATGAGCCCGGCGGCGGCACGGCCGTCACCGTCAGCGATGCGGATGGTCGCGTCTTCCGTTTGGTGTGGGACGACGAACAACGTGCCGACGCCACCGACGTGCCGGACCGCCCGGTGCGCCTGGCGCATGCCGTGCTCAACAGCCACGACGTGGAGGCCACGCGCCGCTACATGGAGCAGGTGTTCGACTTCAGCCTCTCGGACCGCACCCGCATCATGGCCTTCATGCGCTGCAACAGCGACCACCACAGCCTGGCACTGGGTGACACCGACAACGACGCGCTCAACCACATCGCCTTCCTGATGCCGGACCTGGAGTCCGTCATGCGCGGCGGCGGCCGCATGAAGGACGCCGGCTACGGCATCGAGTGGGGCCCCGGCCGCCACGGCCCGGGCGACAACGCCTTCAACTACTTCGTCGGCCCCTTCGACGTGGTCATCGAATACACGGCCGAAGTGGAGCAGGTGGACGACAGTTACCAGGCCGGCCAGCCATCCGACTGGACCTGGCCGCCCGGCCGCGTCGACCAATGGGGCATCTCGGCCCCACCCAGCGCGCGCCTGAAGCAGGCACAGAAGGCTGTGCTGTTCGCGTCCTGAACACCCGAATCAACTGACCACAAGGAGACTTCATGCGTTTCACCACCTACCTCGACCGCGGACAAGCCCGCCTGGGCGTCGTCAGCGGCTCGGACGTCATCGACCTGAACCGGGCTCAGCCCCAGATCAGCGCCGACCTGCGCACCGCGCTGCGCGAGGGGCAGGACCTGGCCGGCGCCGCGGCAGCGGCCATTGCGTCCAATGCCCCGCGCCTGCCGCTGGCCAGCCTGCAGCTCGCGCCGCTGCTGCCCGAGCCGGGCAAGATCGTCTGCCTGGGGCTGAACTACGCCAAGGAAGGTGGCCGCGAGAAGCCGGTCTACCCCTGGTTCTTCATGCGCACGGCCACGTCGCTGTTGGCCCCCGGCGCCAAGGCGCTGCGCCCCAAGGTGTCGGAACGGCTGGACTACGAGGCGGAACTGGCGGTGGTGATCGGCAAACGCGTCAAGCACTGCACCCTGGACAACGCACTCGACGCGGTGTTCGGTTACTCGGTCTTCAATGACATCTCGGTGCGCGACTACCAGAAGAAGACACCGCAGTGGAGCATCGGCAAGAACTTCGACCGCACCGGCCCCTTCGGCCCGGTGCTGGTGACGGCCGACGAGCTGCCGCCGGGCGCCACCGATCTGCGCATCCAGGCGCGACTGAACGGCCAGGTGATGCAGGACGCCAACACGCGCGACATGATCTGGGGCGTGGCCGAAACCATCATGCTGCTGAGCGAATGCATGACGCTGGAGCCGGGTGACGTGATCGTGATGGGCACGCCGGCCGGCGTCGGCCAGGCCCGCACACCGCCGGTGTGGATGAAGCACGGCGACACGATCGAGATCGACATCGAGCGCATCGGCGTTCTGCGCAACACCATCGAGGACGAGGCCTGAGCATGGCAGCACGAGAGCACACGACCTACGATGTGGCCATCGTCGGCTTCGGCCCCGCCGGCGCCGTGGCCGCCGGCCTGCTGGGCGCGCAGGGCATCCGCACCTATGTGTTCGACAAGCTGCGCGACGTCTACGACAAGCCGCGCGCCATTGCGCTGGACCACGAGATCATCCGCCTGTTCCAGCAGATGGGCGTGGCCAAGCAGATCAAACCCTTTGTCGAACCCTTCACCGACTCGGTCTATTACGGCGTGGACGGACAGGTCATCAAACGCATGTCTACCGTGGCACCGCCCTATCCCTTGGGCCACACGCCGTCCATCGTCTTCACCCAGCCGCCGGCCGAGCGCGTGCTGCGCGCCCATGCGCAGTCCTTCGACTGTGTGACGGTCGAGCTGGGCCAGACCGTGACGGCACTGACGCAGGACGCCGAGGGCGTGACGCTCTCGCTCCGCGGTGACGACGGCCGCCCGTCCCGCGTACGGGCGCGCTACGTGATCGGCTGCGACGGCGCCTCCAGCACCGTGCGGGCGCAGGTGGGCATCACGCTGGAAGACCTGGATTTCGACGAACCGTGGCTGGTGGTCGACGTGCTGGTCAATGCGAAGGGCAAGGCCAAGCTGCCCACCACCAGCGTTCAGTACTGCAACCCGCAGCGCCCCAGCACCTACCTCATCTGCCCTGGCAACCACCGCCGCTGGGAGATCTCCATCAACCCGGGCGAGGACCCGAAACAGGTGGCCACGCCGGAGGGCACCTGGGCGTTGCTGGCGCCCTGGCTCACGCCGGCCGACGGCACGCTCTGGCGCCAGGCCAGCTACCGCTTCCATGCGCTGGTGGCCAGTGCGTGGCGTAAGGGGCGCGTCTTCATTGCCGGCGACGCCGCGCACCAGCAGCCGCCCTTCCTGGGTCAGGGCATGTGCCAGGGCCTGCGCGACGTGGCCAACCTGTGCTGGAAGCTGCAAGCCGTGCTGCAGGCCGGCGCGCCCGAACGCCTGCTCGACACCTACGGCCCGGAGCGCAAAGGGCATGTCACCGAGCTCACCACCCGCATCAAGGGCATCGGCAAGATCATCTGCGAACGCGATCCGGTGCGCGCCCGCGAGCGCGACGCCCGGCTGCTGGCCGAATGCGGCGGCGTCGTGAAACCGACGCCGCGACAGGACGTTCAGCCAGCGTTGCAGCACGGCCTGCTGGCCGCGCAGGCGCATCCCGCGCGCGGCACGATCTTTCCGCAACCGTGGCTGCGCACGCCCAGCGGCGAGCCGCAGCGCATGGACGACGTCGTCGGCTGCGGCTGGCGCCTGGTGTTGAGTCGTCAGGCCGATGCCGAACTGAAACGGGTAGTCCGGCGCCTGGTGCGGCCGGGCCTGCGCGTGGTGCAACTGGGCGTCGATGGCTTTGACGAGCAGGACGGCGTCGTGGCGCACTGGTTTGAACGCCATCGGTGCAGCGCGGCATTGGTGCGCCCGGACCACTATGTCTACGGCGTGGCATCGGCAGCCGACGAACTCACCGCGCAGTTGGATGCGTTGGCGAGCTTCTGATGCCGACGCCCATGACCGGCGCCCCAATGAACGATGTTCAATACCCTTGAGGAGACGGCAATGAAGAAGACATCCTATGCACTGATCCTGTGTGCGCTCGGCGCACTGGCAGCCTGCGCGGCCCCTCCGACGTCGCAGACGCTGCAGACTACGGGCTTCACGCTCACCTCGCCGGGGCGGGCCGACAACGACATGCTGGAGCGCGCCTTTGCCGGCAGCAATCCGACGAACCCGAACTGCGTCGGCAGCAACGTCTCTCCCGCACTGAACTGGATGCGCGCACCGACCGGCACGCGCAGCTTCGTGATCCTGATGGACGACCAGGCGGGGCGTGCGGGCCTGGGCGTCAACCATTGGACCGCCTACGGCATACCTGCATCGGTAGATGCCTTGGCACAAGGCGAGGCAACGACCGGTTCGGCGAAGTTCGTCTTCGGCAAGAACACGCTGGGCGCCTTGGCCTACCTTGGCCCTTGCCCGCCCAAGGGGAACGCACCCCAGCACTATGTGTACACCCTGATTGCGACCCGCCTCGAACCTGGCGCCCTGCCCCCTGGTCTGACCAAGGCCGAAGTGCTGGAAGCCCTCAAAGGGCAGACGATTGCCGCGGCCAGCCTGGTCCTGCGATTCGCCCATCAATGACGCAGTCAGTGCTGCTTATCAACCACAACGAGGAGACCACCATGCAACGCAGACACTTCATCCAGGCCAGCCTGCTGGCCGCCGCCGCTCCACACGCCTGGAGCCAGGGGAGCTGGCCCGACAAGCCCGTTCGCTTCATCCTCTCGCAGCCGCCGGGCTCCGGGCCGGACAACGTGGCGCGCCTGATTGGCGACCGCCTGGCCAAGCCACTGGGGCAGGCCATCGTGATCGACAACAAGCCAGGCGGTCAGAACATCATCGGCGCGCAAACGGCCGCCCGTTCACCCGCCGACGGCTACGCCTACTACTTCGCCACCACCGCAGCGCTGGTGACAAACAAGTACCTGTTCAAGTCCATGCCCTACGACCCGGAGAAGGACTTCGTGCCGGTGGCCTTCATCGCGAAGAGCCCGTTTGCCGTGGTCGTCAAGGCGGAGTCGCCCATCACGTCGATGCAGGACCTGATCAACCGCTCCAAGGCGGAGCCGGGCAAGCTGTCGCTGGCCAATGAAGGCCCCCGCACCTTCGGCGGCATCATTGCCCGCGTGATCAACGCCCGTACCCAGATGCAGGCCAACCTGGTCGGCTACGCCTCGGTCGGTGTGGCGGTGCAGAACGTGATCGGCGGGCATGCCGACGCCGTACTCGCCGACGTCGCCTCCACCGCCGCGCTGGTGCGCCAGGGCCGTCTGCGCTATCTGGCCGTCACTTCAGCCAAGCGGGTCGCGGGCTGGGAGCAGGTACCGGCGCTGTCGGAGCTGCTGCGCGACTTCGACATGGTCGGCTGGTTCGCGCTGATGGCGCCGGCCGGCACGCCGGCTGCCGCCATCCAGCGCTTGAACCGCGAAGTCAATGCCTTGTTGACCGATGCCGACGTGGCACAACGCATCGCCACCATCGGCCCCATGGCCGAGCCGCTTGGCGGCCCGGAACAGCTGGCGGCCTTCCTGAGCCGTGAGCACGCCAGCTGGAGCAGCGCAGCCAAGGAAATCGGCCTGCTGCCTGAATAGTCGTCACCCGACGGGCATCGGCGCACCGCTAAACTGCAGCCATGCAGATCTACATGGTGGGCGGCGCGGTGCGCGATGCCCTGCTCGGCTTGCCGGTGTCGGACCACGATTGGGTGGTGGTAGGCGCCACGCCCGAAGAGATGACGGCACGCGGCTTTGTGCCGGTAGGCAAGGACTTCCCGGTCTTCCTGCACCCGCAGACCAAAGAGGAGTACGCGCTGGCGCGCACCGAGCGCAAGACGGCGCGCGGCTACAAGGGCTTTGCCATCCACACCTCGCCCGAGGTGACGCTGGAAGACGACCTGGCGCGGCGCGACCTCACTATCAATTCAATAGCTGTCAGCGTAGACCAGATCAGGCCCGACGGCACTTTTAACCCCAATAACCTGACCGACCCGTACCACGGCCGGCGCGACCTCGAGCAGCGCGTGTTCCGCCATGTGACGCCGGCCTTCCGCGAGGACCCGGTGCGCATCCTGCGCGTGGCGCGGTTGGCGGCGCGCTTCACCGACTTCACTGTGGCCGGGGAGACCCTGGAACTGATGGGCCAGATGGTGGACGACGGCGAGGTCGACCACCTGGTGTCCGAGCGCGTCTGGCAGGAGCTCAGCCGCGGTCTGATGGAGGCGCAGCCCTCGCGCATGTTCACGGTGCTGCGCGCCTGCGGCGCCTTGAAGCGCCTGCTGCCCGAGGTAGAGCGCCTGTGGGGCGTGCCGCAGCGCCCCGACTACCACCCGGAGATCGACACCGGCGTGCACCTGATGATGGTGCTGGACATGGCGGCGCGTCTGAACGCCCCGCTGACGGTGCGCTTTGCCTGCCTGGGCCATGACCTCGGCAAGGGCACCACGCCGGCGGACGTGCTGCCGCGCCACATCGGCCACGAGGAACGCAGCGCACGCCTGCTCAAAGGCCTGTGCGAGCGACTGCGCGTGCCGCTGGACTGCCGCGAGCTGGCCGACGTGGTGGCGCGCGAGCACGGCAACATCCACCGCAGCGGCGAGCTCGGTGCTGCGGCCCTGCTGCGCCTGCTGGAGCGCTGCGATGCCATCCGCAAGCCGCAGCGTTTTGCCGAGGTGCTGCAGGCCTGCGAATGCGACGCCCGCGGCCGCCTAGGCAAGGACGAGGAGCCCTACCCGCAGGCCACGCGGCTGCAGGGCGTGCTGGACGCCGTGCTGGCCGTGGACACACAGCCGGTTGCCGAACACGCCATGGCGCAGGGCCACAGCGGCAAGAAGGTCGGCGAGATCATCCATGCGGCGCGGGCGGCGGCCATCGCGCAACACCTCCAGACCCAAGGAGAGCCCCATGTCTGAGCCCCAGGCCGCCATCGAGGTGCGCGGCGCCTGCCCGCACGACTGCCCCGACACCTGTGCGCTGGTGACGCGCGTCGAGCATGGCGTGGCGGTTCAGGTGCGCGGCAACCCGGCGCACCGACCCACCGACGGCGTGCTGTGCGCCAAGGTGTCGAAGTACACCGAGCGCACCTACCACCCCGAGCGATTGCGGCACCCGCTGCGCCGCACCGGCCCCAAGGGCAGCGGCCAGTTCGAGCGCATCAGCTGGGACGAAGCGCTGCGCGAAATCGCCACACGGCTCGGATCGATTGCGCAACGCAACCCGGAAGCCATCCTGCCGTACAGCTACGCCGGCACCATGGGCTTGGTGCAGGGCGAAGCCATGGCCGGGCGCTTTTTCCACAGGCTCGGCGCCTCGCTGCTGGAGCGCACCATCTGCGCGGCCGCCGGTGGCGCTGGGCTCACGCACACGCTGGGCGGCAAGCTCGGCATGCGCATGGAATTCTTCGCCGAGGCGAAGCTGATCCTGATCTGGGGCAGCAACTCGATCGGCAGCAACCTGCACTTCTGGCGCCTGGCGCAGGAGGCCAAGCGACGCGGCGCCAAGCTGGTCTGCATCGACCCGCGCCGCAGCGAGACGGCCGAGAAATGCCATGTGCACCTGGCATTGCGCCCCGGCACCGATGCCGCGCTGGCGCTGGCCCTGATGCACGAATTGATCCAGCACGACTGGCTGGACCACGAGTACATCGCGCGCCACACCGTGGGTTGGCCTGCGCTGCGCGAACGCGCGCTGCAGTGGCCGCCCGAGCGCGCCGCCGACGTCTGTGGCCTGGCCGCGCAGCAGATCCGCGACCTGGCGCACGACTACGGCCAGTGCTTCGTACGCGGCGAACCCGCGGCCATCCGCCTCAACTACGGCATGCAGCGCGTGCACGGCGGCGGCAATGCGGCACGCGCCGTGGCCTGCCTGCCAGCGCTCATCGGCGCCTGGCGCCACCGCGCCGGCGGCGTGCTGCTGAGCAGCTCCGGCGCGTTTCCGACCCGCCACGCCGCGCTGCAGCGGCCCGACCTGCTGGGCACGCGGCGGCCGCGCCTGCTCAACATGAGCACCATCGGCGACATCCTGCTGCACCCGGGCGACGCCCAGTGGGGCCCCAATGTGGAGGCACTGGTGGTCTACAACAGCAACCCGGTGGCGGTGGCGCCGCAGTCCGGCGCCGTGGTGCGCGGCTTTGCGCGCGAGGATCTGTTCACTGTGGTGCTCGAGCACTTCCAGACCGACACCGCCGACTACGCGGACATCGTGCTGCCCGCCACCACGCAGCTGGAGCACTGGGACATCCACACGGCCTACGGCCACACCGACGTGCTGCTGAACCAGCCCGCCATTGCGCCGCTGGGCGAGGCGCGCAGCAACACGCAGATCTTCCGCGACCTGGCGCAGGCCATGGGTTTCGACGACCCCTGTTTTGCCGACGACGACGAAACGCTGTGCCGTACCGCCTTCGACGGCCTGATCGACTTCGACGTGCTGCTGCGCGACGGCTTTGCCAGCCTGCCGCTGCCGGAGGCACCGTTTGCGCACGGCAACTTCCCCACGCCCTCCGGCCGGTGCGAGTTCTACAGCGAGGCGCTGCAACGCAGCGGCGGCGACGGCCTGCCCAACTACGTGCCCAACCACGAGCCGGCTGGCAGCAACCCACGCTACCCGCTGGCCATGATTTCGCCGCCCGCGCGCAACTTCCTCAACTCCACCTTCGTCAACGTCAAAAGCCTGCGCGACATCGAGGGCCAGCCGCTGCTGGAGATGCACGCCAGCGATGCCGCCGCGCGCGGCCTGCGCGACGGCCAGACGGTGCGCGTGTTCAACGACCGTGGCGAATACCACTGCGTGCTGCGCCTCAACGGCCGGGCGCGCGCGGGCGTGGTCAACGGCCTGGGCATCTGGTGGCGCAAGCTGGGCCTGAGGGGCACCAACGTCAACGAACTCACGAGCCAGAAGCTGACCGACCTGGGCCGCGGCCCGGTGTTCTACGACTGCCTGGTGGAAGTAAGCGCCGCCTGACCTCAGTTCCCGCTGGCTTGATGCGGGTCATCGGACCGGCATGGGTCGCGATCATTTCTTGACGCACATCAGCTTGGGAAGTGAGGCCCTTGGGCAGAATGCCCCACGCAAAACAGTGCCATCCAGGAGGGCGTCGTGCGGGCAGGAACGAAACTGAAAATCTGGGTCCAGTTGCTGGCCACCATCGGCGTGGCGTTGCTCATCGTCTGGTCCGGTGTGATCGTCTGGCAGAGCCATGTGTCGCGCCAAGCCGCGCTGGCGCAAGCGCAGGACTTTTCCTTAAGCATGCACGACGCCACCATGGCCGGCCTGACCGGCATGATGATCACCGGCACGGTGGCGCAGCGCAATGTGCTGCTCGACCAGATCAAGCAACTCGGCACCATCCGCGACGTGCGCGTGCTGCGCGCCGAAGCGGTGGTCAAGATCTTCGGCCCCGGCAGCGGCAAGGACGAATCGCAGCCCGATGCGCGCGAAGCCGAGGTCATGAAGACCGGCAAGGAGCAGATCTGGACCGAGAGCGACACCCAGGGCGAATACCTGCGCACCATCCGGCCCACGCTGGCCAGCTAGAACTACCTGGGCAAGGACTGCACCGTCTGCCAT